>JBHHZI010000001.1:0-90757 GCA_046757965.1 Acidobacteriota bacterium
GTCACAGCGGTGTGTAAATGCTGACGGAGAAGGCTCGCCATTGAATCCTCACCCTGCCTGGTGGTGACACTCGCCCCTGGATGACCTGAGTATACGGGCAAAGCACCGGCTGGACAACGGCGACATCGACATGGATCCGCCCATCGTCAGGCCCCGGCCATCGTTCCGATCGCCGGCCGGCGTCGCGGCCGCTTCAGGGACAGAGAAGAGGCATGGGTCGGACCTGATGCCGGCTGTCCCGTCCCGGATCGTCCTCACCGCAAACACCGCGCCGCGAGACGACCAGGTAATACAGCAGCGCGCCGGGCGTGGTCGGCACGGCGGCGTCGAAGAACTCCGGAGGACAGGGTGCCGACACCGCCGGGCAGGCCATCACGCCGGCTGGCGTCAGACAGCTGTGGTTGTAGATGAACGCCGAACCGCCGCCCGACGCCGAGCCTCGATAGACCCGGTAGCTCTGTGCCGACGGCACGGGATCCCAGACGATGCGGCCGCCGTTGATGGTGTCGACACGCACGGTGGACCCCACCGGCGCATGGTCACAGGCGAAGGTGTCCGTGGTGGTGAGGACCGGGTCCGCGAGCTGCCCCATGTCATTCAACCCGGCCGCACAGACGCTGCCGTCGTGACGCAGAACATCAGTGTGACGCAGCCCGGCACCGGATGCGAGACCGGTCACGCCGTCCAGGCAAGCGGGTGACACCGGGTACGGTTCGAGGCTGGTGGGCGGACCGTCGCCGAGCTGGCCCTGGGCGTCGAGACCCCAGCCGGACACGGTGCCGTCGGGACGCATAGCGGTGCTGTGTGAGGCGCCGGCGGCAATGGCCGTGACATCGTCGAGCAGACCGGAACCGGCGCTGGGATCGAGAACCCGGCCGGGAAACGATCCGACCCAGAACGGACCGCTGTTGCCATCGCCGAGCTGCCCATCGGAATCGTCGCCCCAGGTCCAGACCCGGCCATTGATGTCCAGCGCCAGGCTGTGATGATAGAGGCCGGCATTCACGGCAACGATTCGTGACAGCAGGCCGGCGCCATTCTGCCCGCGGACATCCGTCGGGACCAGCACATCCGGCTGCGCGATGGGATTGTTGCAGCGCGTCACGCCCGCGCCGTTGTGGGCGCAGCAATTCGCGACACCCAGCTCGCAGTTGGTATCGCGGCCCCATGCCTTGACCGTGCCGCCGCTGAGCAAAGCCAGCCCATGGCCCCCGCCGCCCGCCAGGGAGATGACGCCATCCAGACCCGGCACGACACGCGGCACGGGATCATCGAGGCCGGTTCCCCTTCCCAGTTGACCGCTACTGTTGGCGCCCCAGGACCAGACCGACCCGTCGGCCTGCAGCGCCAGATGAAAGTAGGTTCCGGCCGCCACGGCCTTGACGTCGGTGAGCACGCCGGCCCCGACCTGCAGGGGCCGACACACGTTGCCCGGAAGACTCGATGGACACTGCCACCCGGTGTTCGGTGGCAGGCCGACCTGACCGCTCTGATTCTTGCCCCAGGCCCAGACCGTCCCGTCGGCGCGCAACCCGAGAACGTTCGACGTGTTCACCGACAGGGCGATGACATCGGTCAGGCCGTCGACCTGGCGGGGCTTCCACCGCGACGTCGCCGTCCCGTCCCCCAGTTGCCCCTCGAGGTTGTCGCCGAAAGCCCAGATGGTTCCATCGCCGCCCAGCGTGTAGCTCTGCTTCCACGCGGCGGCGGCGCACAGCATGCCGCGCATCTTCACGCCCGGCAGCACCACGGGAGCGCTTGCGGCCACCGGCGAATCGTTGCCGACCTGCCCCGACAGGTTGCTCCCCCACACGGCAACCGAACCGTTGCTGAGCAGGGCCGCACTGTGCAGATGGCCGGCGGCAATCGCCGTGGCGCCGGGCAGCCCGGTGATGCCCGCCGTCACCGTCGGCACCTCTCGCGCCGGAGCCGGCAACGAGGCGCCGTCCCCGACCTGTCCCTCACCGTCCGCGCCCCAGCCATACACCCGCCCGCGCGCGGTCAGCGCCAGACTGTGCTCTCCGCCGGCGGCGATGTGCACGGCCCGGAGGAAGCCGTTCGCCGGGGACACCGCAACCGGGAGCAACTGATCGCCGGTCACCGGACCGTTGCCGAGTTGAGCGCTGTCGTCGGCTCCCCAAGCCAGGACCAGCCCGTGGTCATCGAGGCCCAGTGAATGCTGGAGCCCGGCGGCGATCTCGATGCAGTGCCGGCTGGGGTCACCGGCAAACAGCTCGACCGGCAATGTCCGCGCCACCGTTCCCCCGTCTCCGATCTGCCCCCGGTTGTTGCGTCCCCACGCCCAGATCCGCCCCCGCACATCCAGGGCCAGGGCATGGCCACCACCGGCGCTCAGGGCCTTGACGTCGACCACGCCGGTGATCGGGGTCGGCACCAGGCGGTCGAGGATGGTGCCGTCGCCCAGTTGCCCCCAGGTGTTGTCGCCCCACGTCCACACCTCGCCGGCGACGGTGAGCGCCAGGGTGAACTGGTCTCCCGCCGCAATGGCGGTGACCCGCCCGGACAGGCCGGGAATCCCGGCCAGCCTGACCGGCGCGGCGCGGGAGACGCGCGTCCCATCGCCAAGCTGGCCCTGGGAATTGTCGCCCCAGGTCCAGATCTCGCCGTTGCCGTCGAGGGCGACACTGTGGGCCACTCCGGCGGCCACCGCCACCACGCGCACCAGCGCGGAGGACCGGCTGACCCGCACCGGCACGGTCTGGAACGGGCCGGCCAGCCCGATGCCGAGCTGCCCCGAGCTGTTGTCGCCCCAGGCGTAGAGATCGCCGCCCGAGACGAAGAGCGTGTGCTGGCCGCCGGCGGCGATCATCAGTGGTGGCCGCGCAGCTCGTCGCTGGCCGGGCTGGCGCCGCTCCTGCGCTGTGACGGGCAACGCCATCAAGAGCTGGAGAGTCAGCCCCGCCACCATTCCCAGCCGGACAAGAACCGCTCCTGTCCGCTTCGTTCGACATGTCTCGAGTGTACGCCGCCTCATGGTCGCCTCCTCGCGGCGCGACCGATCGACGTGGGGCATGCGAGCGCGTGGACTGCCCGGGAGACCGTCCCTCGGTGGGGCGTGCTGGCGGGCAGGCAGCGCGCCCGGTCCCGCCCCCCGGGACCGGATTCGCCGCCAGCCGCTGCCCGGATCATACGCCGTCACCGAGCGGACGACAACCCCCCATCCGGGTGGCCTCGCGGGTTCGCCACGCGTCAGAACAGATGCTTTCGCGCGGCGGTCGATCGGGATACCTTCTCCGCTCGGAATCATCCGCGGCCCGACGACGCGCGAAGGAAATGCCATGGACACCCTGAGGAGCTGGCTGGCCGATGCCGGCCTGATCGAGTCCCACGCGAGCTGGATCGCCACCGGCCTGGCCATCGCCGGCGTCCTGGCTCTCGCCGTGGCCGTGAACTTCATCGCCCGGCGCGTGATCCTGAGCCTGGTCGCCCGCATCGCCCGGCGCACCCGGACGCAATGGGACGACGCCCTGGTGCGCCACAAGGTCCTGGCGCGCTGCTCACATCTGGCCCCGGCGCTGCTCCTCTGGGGCCTGGCGCCGTTGGTCTTCTCCGACAGCGCGATGCTCGTCGATGTCGTCCGCCGCGGCATCCAGGTCTACCTGCTGGCCATCGGCTGGCTCGTGGCCAGCGCCTTCCTCAATGCCGCCCACGACATCTACACCACGTTTCGCGTGGCCCGACGCTTCCCCATCCGCGGCTACCTGCAGCTCTTCAAAATCGTCCTCGGGCTCACGGTCGGCGTCCTGGCCCTGTCGATCACACTGAACCGCTCACCCTGGGTGTTTCTCAGCGGGATGGGGGCGCTCACCGCCATCATCCTGCTGGTCTTCAAGGACACCATCCTGGGCTTCGTGGCCGGCATGCAGCTCGTCGCCAACGACATGATCCGTCCCGGTGACTGGATCGAGATGCCGCGCTACGGCGCCGACGGAGAGGTCCAGGATGTGACGTTGACCACGGTGAAGGTGCGCAACTGGGACAAGACCGTCACCACCGTGCCGACCTATGCGCTGATCTCCGATTCATTCAAGAACTGGCGCGGCATGGAGGAGTCCGGTGGGCGGCGCATCAAGCGCTCGATCTACCTCGATGTCAACAGCATCAAGCACTGCTCACCCGAGATGATCGAACGATTCCTGCGGATCGACCTCATCACGGACTACGTGCGCAATCGGCTGGACGAGATCGAGGCAGACAACCAGCGCCGTAGCGCCGACACCTCCCTGCTCATCAACGGCCGCCACATGACCAACATCGGCACGTTCCGGGCCTATGTGCTCGCCTACCTCCGCCAGCACCCGCAGATTCACCAGGAGATGACCTTCCTGGTGCGCCAGATCGCGCCCACCGAGCGAGGGCTGCCGCTGGAGATCTATGTCTTCAGCCGCGACCAGCGCTGGGCGAACTACGAGGAGATCCAGGCCGATATCTTCGACCACCTCTACGCCTCGCTGTCGTTCTTCGATCTCCGACCGTTCCAGCTGCCCACCGGCGCCGACCTGGCCCACGCGCTCCCCGGCGCGGCGGCCGCGCCGGGGAGCGGCGCGAACGGCTAGCGATCACGCAAGAACATCATTTCCCGGACACCTGCCAGCGGTTCGCGTCTCGTGGTGCCACGCAGAGACTGCGCTGAATGCCGGCTGCGAGCCGCGGCCTCCCGGGTTCATCCGGCCGGTGATGCCACGACCGGTTGACATCAGGCTGCACGCACCGGACCGCACGCCATGGCGAGCTCCGGCCTCGACTTCCCACACTCCGTATGGAGAGGGCCTTCCGTGCCGTACTCTTGCGTACCAGACAGATGTATGGTATAGATTTCCCCCTCAGGAAAAGGAACGATGGGACGAACTCCTCCGGGACAGACCCGCGAGCGCGTGTACCGGCTCGTGCATGAGCGACTGCTGGCCGGTGTGCCGCCAACGGTCCGGGAGATCCAGGCAGCTTTCGGTTTTCGCTCGGTGCAGACCGCCCGCGAGCACCTCGAGGCCCTGGTGGCCGAGGGCCGTCTGGCCAAGATCCCCGGCCAGGCGCGGGGCTATCGCCTGCCGGCCGGCCGCCGCCGGGCCCGGCCGACCCGTCTCGTTCCCCTGCTGGGCCGGGTGCCGGCCGGGCCCTGGAACGTGGCCGTGGAAGATCTCGAGGGGTACCTCCCCGTGCAGTCGCGACACCATGGTGAGGATCTGTTCGCCCTGCGTGTGCATGGCGACAGCATGACAGGCGCCGGCATCCTGCCCGGCGACCTCGTCGTGGTTCGCCGCCAGGCCACGGCCCGTTCCGGTGACATCGTCGTGGCGCGCCTCGACGACGAGGCCACCGTCAAGCGCCTGCGCCTGCGCGGCCGGCGCGTCGAGCTCCATCCGGCCAACCCCGCCTATCCGGTGCTGAAACCCTCTCGCGATGACCTGACGCTGCTGGGCAAGGTGATCCAGGTCCGGCGCGATCTGGAGAGATCGTGAGCGGAGCACAAGCCACCGGAGCCAGATCTTTTCCAGACACCCATCCCCACCAGGTCCCCACCGCCCGGACTCCTCGCTTCCCGGAGGCCTGGCCTCCCCCCGGCCCCGGGACAGACCGCCTCATCTCCGGGACAGATGCGCTTCCCGCCCTGGATGACATCGCCCGGATCTCCCCGGCCAGCCGGGTTGTCCCGGCCATGCAGCTCGCCCCGGCCCTGCGGCGGCCGACGTCAACCGCCCGGTCAACCGCTGACACACTGGACTGGAGCCTGCCGCTGTTCACCGGCCATCTCGGCGAGATCTCCGGCTCTCATGCCGCCGCCTCCCTGAGCTTTGCCTTCCGGCTCGTGCACGACGCCCAGCGACGCCAGGAGCCGGTGGCCTGGATCCAGATCGGGGGCCGCCTCTTCTTTCCTCCCGACGTGGCCGATGCCGGCATCGATCTCGCGGCCCTGGCCATCGTGCAGGCGCCGGCCTTCCTGCCGGCGGCCCGGGCGGCGGATCACCTGGTGCGTTCAGGCGGCTTCGGTCTCGTTGTTCTCGATGTCGGGGCCGGGGCCAACATGTCCTTACCGGTTCAATCCCGTCTGGCCGGGCTGGCCCGCAAGCACGAGACGGCCCTGCTCTGTCTCACCGAGAAGAACGGACACCAGGCCTCCCTTGGCCCCCTCGTCTCCCTGCGTGTCGAGACCAGGCGCCGGCAGCGATGCGGGAATCGTTTCCGCTGCGAGGTGCGTGTCCTCAAGGACAAGCGGCATGGCCCCGGACGGGTCCATGTCGAGGTCTGCCGTGGACCGGCTGGCCTGTGTTGATCTGCCGGCCTTGCCGCTGCAACTCCTCCTGCAGCAGCATCCCGGCTGGCAGGAGGAACCCGCGGCGGTCGTCGATCGCGACGGCCCCCATGGCCGGCTTCTCTGGCTGAACGAGCAGGCCCGGGCGGCGCGCCTGCTGCCCGGCATGCGGACCGCGGCCGCCCTGGCCCTGGCCCGCACCCTGCGGGCCGCCGAGGTACCCGCTCACACCATCGATGCCGCCACGGTCCGGTTGATCCGGCGGCTGCAGGATCACACCCCGCGTGTCGAGGCTGCACGGCAGGAACCGGGCGTCTTCTGGCTCGACGGGTCGGGGCTCGAACGTCTGCAGCCCTCTCTGTGCCGGTGGGGAGAGAACATCCGCTCCGCTCTGCGCCACGCGGGGTTCACTGCCGGTGTGGTGGTCGGTTTTGCGCGGTTCGGCACCTATGCCCTGGCGCGATCCCGGCCCGGCACGGTCACCGTGCTTCCCGATCGCGACACCGAGACACAGGCCGCACGCGCCGTGTCGCTCGACCGCCTGACCCTCGCCCCGGCGGCACGGCACCTGCTGAACCGGCTGGGCATCACCACCGTCGGCGCCTTCATCGATCTCCCGACCAGCGGTGTCGCGAAGCGCTTCGATGCCGCCACGGTCCGGCTGCACGGCGAAGCTGCCGGCACCCGGCCCCGGCCCCTGCAGGCCGAGCGTCTGCCGGCGCCGGCCCGACAGCACGAGATCCTCGAACCCCCTCTTGCCGGCATCGAGCCCCTGATGGCCGTGGTCGCGCGTCTTCTGGCCGGCACGTGCCGGACAGTGACGGCCCGGGCAACCGCCATCACCCGAGTGCACCTGACCTTCCACTTCGAGCGCCTGGGTCACCACACCGAGACCCTGCGTCCCGCCACCCCGACACGAGACCTCCCCCAGCTTCTCGATCTGATCCGGCTGCGCCTCGGTGGACAGAAGCGGCTCGTTGACGCCATCGCCGGACTCACTCTCGCCGTCGAAGAAACTCCCTCGGCCGCCGCGCAGACGGCGCTCTTTGCCATCCGTCCCCGGCGGGATCTGGCCGCGGCGAACCGGGCGCTGGCGCGCGTGCGCGCCGAACTGGGTGAGCACACCGTGGTGCGCGCCTGTCTGCGCGATGGGCACCTGCCGGAGGGCGCCTTCACCTGGGAACCCCTGAAGAAGCTGCCGGCTCCCCGGCCCGGGGAAGTGATGGGTGGCCGCCTCGTGCGGCGCCTTCACGCCCGGCCACTCGCCCTGCCCCCGCGCCCCCGCCAGGAACCGGATGGCTGGATGCTGCGCGGCCTCACCCAGGGTCCGGTGGTGCGCGTCTGTGGCCCCTACATCATCTCGGGAGGCTGGTGGAACCGGACGGTGCACCGCGAATACCACTTCGCCGAGGTCCAGCGCGGCGACCTGCTCTGGGTCTATTACGACCGCATCCGTCGCCGCTGGTTCTTGCACGGCCACCTCGAGTGACCACCAGGGAACCGCCACGAAAGACGCAACGCGACACGAAACAGGGACGCCCCATGCAGGACTACATCCCCCTCTGGTGCAAGAGCAACTTCTCCTTCCTGGAAGGAGCCAGCCACCCGGAAGAACTGATCGAGACCTGCGCCGCACTCGGCCTGGCCGGCATGGCCCTGACCGACCGGGACGGCATCTACGGTGTGGTCGAGGCCCATGTCAAGGCGCGGGAACTGGGCGTGCATCTGATTCACGGCGCCGAGATCACGCTCGACGACAGGTCGAGCCTGATCCTGCTCGCCATGAACCGCAGCGGCTATGCGCATCTCTGCCACCTGATCACCCTCGGCCGGCGCCGCTGTCCGAAGGGCACCAGTCGCGTCGGCTGGCGCGAGGTCTGCGAGCACGCGCCCGGGCTGATCGCTCTGTGGGGTGGCGACAGGAGCCTGCTGGCGGGAGAGGTCGAACCGTTCTTCATCGCTCACCAGTTGCGCGAGGCGTTCGGCGATCGCCTGCATACCCTCGTCACACGTCATCGCCGGGCGGAGGAGCCGGCCGGCGAGTCCCGTCTGCGCCATCGCGCCGGCAAGTACGGCCTGCCCGTGGTGGCGGGCATCGAGGTCCTCTACCACCGGCCGGACCGGCGCAACCTGCAGGACATCCTGACCTGCCTGCGACACAGGGTCCGCCTCACCGGAGCGGGGCGGCGTCTGAAGCCCAACGCCGAGCATGCCCTCAAGACCCGGCACGCTTTCTTGAAACTGTTCGAGGATGACCCGGCCGCTGTCGCTCGCACCTGCGAGGTGGCATCGCGCTGTCGCTTCTCGCTGGACGCCCTGCGCTATCGCTACCCGTCGGAGCGTCTGCCCGACGGCATGACGTCATCACAATGGCTGCGCCAGCTCACCCTCGATGGCGCCCGGGACCATCACGGCGGCCGCGTGCCCCCGGCCGTGCAGATCCAGATCGAGAAGGAGCTGGCACTCATCGACGAGCTCGACTACGGCGGGTACTTCCTCACCATGTGGGAGATCGTCCAGTTCTGTCGCCGGGAGGGCATCCTCTGCCAGGGACGGGGTTCGGCGGCCAACTCGGTGGTCTGCTACTGCCTGCGGATCACCGCGGTGGACCCGGTGCGCCTGGGTCTCCTGTTCGAGCGTTTTCTCTCCCGTGAACGGGCCGAGGCTCCGGACATCGACCTCGACATCGAGCATGCGCGGCGGGAGGAGGTGATCCAGCACGTCTATGCGAAGTACGGCCGTGATCGCGCCGCCATGGTCGCCAACATCATTCGCTACCGGCCGCGCTCGGCGGCACGCGACGTCGGCAAGGCGCTTGGCCTTCCCGAGACCATTCTGAGTCGCCTGGCCCGGCTGCTGCCCCATCACGGCGCGGTCGAGGCCGAGACACTGCAGGCGGCTGGGCTCGACCCGGAGCAGCCGATACACCGGCACTTCCTGCGTCTGACCGGCGAGATCCTCGACTTTCCCCGCCATCTGTCCATTCATCCCGGTGGTTTTCTTCTCGGCCACGAGCCGGTGTCTCACCTCGTCCCCATCGAGAACGCCACCATGCCGGACCGGACTGTCATCCAGTGGGACAAGGACAGCATCGAGGCGCTCGGCCTGTTCAAGGTCGATCTGCTCGGCCTGGGCGCGCTGCACCACCTGCACCTGGGCTTCGATCTCCTCGCCGAACATCGCGGCCTGTCGATGGACATGGCGACCATTCCGCCGGCCGATACGGCCACCTTCGACATGATCTGCCGGGGCGACACGATCGGCGTCTTCCAGATCGAGAGCCGGGCCCAGATGGCCATGCTGCCCCGCCTGAAACCGCGTGTCTACTATGACCTGGTCATCGAGGTCAGCATTGTCCGGCCGGGTCCGATCACCGGCGGCATGGTTCACCCCTATCTGCGGCGCCGCGCCGGCAGCGAGCCGGTGATCTACCCGCATCCGTCCCTGGAGCCGGTGCTGGCGAAGACCCTCGGCGTGCCGCTCTTCCAGGAGCAGGTGATCCGGCTGGCCATGGTCGCCGCCGACTACACGCCCGGCGAGGCGGATCAGTTGCGCCGCGACATGGCGGCCTGGCGCCGCACCGGCCGCATCGAGCGCCATCGAGACCGCCTGGTGGCGCGCATGACGGCTAAGGGCATTTCGCCGGAATTTGCCGAGCGGGTCTTCGACCAGATCCGGGGCTTCGGTGAGTACGGTTTCCCCGAGAGTCACGCGGCCAGCTTCGCCCTCATCTCGTATGCCACCGCCTGGATGAGATGCCACCACCCGGAGATCTTCACCTGCGCCCTGCTCAATGCCTGGCCCATGGGTTTCTATGCGCCGGCCACCCTGGTCGAGGATGCCCGGCGGCACGGTGTTCTCATCCGACCCATCGACGTGCAGGAAAGCGCCTGGGACTGCACCCTCGAGCCGGCCGGGACGATCCACGCAACGAGTCCCTCCGGCAGAGCTGGGCGACAAACCGATGGCGGCGGCAGAGCCGGACAACACTCCGACCGTCACCGCACGACCACCTCGCGACAACCGGCCGGCACGACACAGGAAGCAGGCGCCTCCGGCAGAACCGGATGGCAAGTAAAGAGTCTCGACGCGAGCCGCCCACGAGAACCGGTCGCCGCCGCCCTGGCCATCCGCATGGGCTTGCGCTACGTGAAGGGCCTGCATACCGCCGGCGGCAAGCGCCTGGCGGCGGCGCGCGACGCGCACCGGTTCACCTCCGTCGAGGATCTCATCCGGCGCACCGGTCTGGACCGGGGCGCGGTGGCGCGCCTGGCGGAGGCCGGCGCCCTGACCTCACTCGAGCCGAACCGGCGCGCGGCCCTGTGGAGCACCCAGGGACCTGTCCGCAGACCGGCGCTCCATCTGGCGTGCCACGAACCGGCGCCCCGGTTTGCCGGGCTGGATCTGTTCGAGTCGATCACCTGGGACTATCGCGCCACTTGCCACAGTTCGCGCGGCCATCCCCTCGCGCCGATGCGCGCCCAGCTTGAAGAACGTGGTCTGCCCGACGCTGCCACCGTCAGCACGGCCCGGCCGGGTGCCCGGCTCCACTACGCCGGCATCGTCATCTGCCGGCAGCGGCCGGGAACCGCGTCCGGTGTCACGTTCATGACCCTGGAGGACGAGACCGGATTCATCAACGTCGTGATCTGGAGCCGCATCTTCGACCAGCAGGCGATTCTGATCCGGACCGCGAGCTTTCTCGGTGTGACCGGCAAGCTGCAGGTCGAGGACGGCGTCATCCACATCATCGCCGAACGATTCTGGGATCCGCGCCGCCGTCTTGCCCGCCGCCCGGCCGCGCCACCCAGTCACGATTTTCGCTGACGGCGATCCCGAAACGCCGTGCGCTCAGTGCCGCTCGGGAAGCTGCGGCCGGTTGTCAAGGACCGATTCGATCAGCTCCATGACGTCGTCGGTGAGGACCGAGCAGGCGTCAAGACTCCCCAGGTTCTCGCGGAGCTGCTCCACACCGGTCGCTCCGAGCATCACCGTGCTGACGTGGGGATTCTTCAGGCACCACCCGATGGCCATCTGGGACATCGGCAGGCCGATCTCCTTCGCCACCCGTTCGAGAGCCCGCGCCTTCTCCAGCCGGGCCTGGCCCTCGGACGAGTCCAGGACCTCCTCCTTCAGCCACTGGTAGTCCGGGAGAGACATCCTGGACCCGGCCGGCACCCCGTCGTTGTACTTGCCGGTGAGAAGGCCCGACGCCAGCGGGGACCAGGTGGTCAGGCCGAGACCGATCCCATCGTAAAGAGGATGGAACTCGCGCTCGACCCGGTCCCGGTGCAGCATGTTGTACTGCGACTGCTCCATGACCGGCGGCGTGAGACCGTACTGTCGCGCCAGGCCGGACGCCTCCTGGATCTGCTGGGCACTCCATTCGGAGGTGCCCCAGTACAGCACCTTCCCCTGACGCACCAGCACGTCCATGGCGAACACCGTCTCCTCGATCGGGGTCTGCACATCGGGCCGGTGACAGAAGAACAGGTCCAGGTAGTCCACCTGCAGCCGCTCCAGCGCCGCGTGACACGCATCGTGCAGATGCTTGCGAGACAGGCCTCGCTGGGTCGGCCGCTCCCCACCCCAGTACGCCTTGCTCGACACGCAGTAGGTATCGCGGCCCCAGCCCATCTTGCGAAGCACCCGCCCCATGATCCGTTCCGACTCGCCGCCGGCGTAGACCTCGGCATTGTCGAAGAAGTTCACCCCGGCGTCGTAGGCCGTCTTCATGCACTCGGCCGCGGCCTCATCGTTCATCTGGAAGGAAAAGGTGACCCACGATCCGAAGGACAGGGCGCTGAGCTGCAGACCGGATCGTCCCAGACGCCGATATTCCATCTCGCTCTCCTTCTGCCCCGCCATGCCGCCTTCCTCATGCGGCCGCCGGGCGATGACCATGTCGTTTCAGTGAACTGTCGGCGCATCGGCTCCCACATCCTCCCGGCCGATGCGATATTCCTTCTTGCAATACTCGCAGGTGACCTCAAGCATGTCCTGCCCGGGGTCGAACAGATCGCCTGGCTGCTGCCGCACCAGGGCCTTGATGTTGGCCACCATGCGCTCGCGGGAGCAGGCACAGAGGAAGGCGACCTCGCGGCCGGCCAGCAGACGGAACCCGATGGCGTCGAACGCGGTCTCGATCTCGTCGGGGGCCTGCAGGGCGCGCGCGAAGATGAGATCCATCTGTTCCTGGATCTCCGCCTGGCGGGCTCGCACCGCCTCGATGGAGTAGACGTACTCGTGTTGACGGGGCAGCGGGGGAAGCTGGTGCAGCATCGCGCTCTGATCGCTTGCCTGCGACACCACCACGGTGCTGTTGACCTGGTATGACTCCGCCAGCACCTGATTGACGATGGCCGGCAGCGGCAGGTTGCGCGCCGACAGCACCGATTCGTAGGGCGTCCCTCCGGCCGGGCTCACCTTCTGCACCCGCACCGTCCCGTCGAGCTTGCCGGGGAATCCGATCACGCGGTCCGGCCACAACGAACAGCGCGTCGCCCCGTGGTGCCCGGTCTCGATCTTGACGAAGAACTCCGGATTCTCGGAATCGATGTAGAAGCCGAGCTGTTCGCCGTGTTTCAGGAGAGCGATCATCGGCTGGATACTGAGCACCACGTCGCGAAAGAAGTTGAAACCGCGGCCATGGGTCCGGTGGCGGATGGCCAGATCGGCGATCAGCCGCTGGCCTTCCAGAAAGTACAGGGCGAATTCCCGACGAGGGTCGATGAACGTGTACAGACGGCTGGCGGGCAGCCCGTCGCTGGCAACGGCGTCATTCATGGCGTGGCAGGAGGGAGTCTATCAGTCCGCCTGCGGCTCCCGCGCGACGTCGGTCGCCGGCCGGGAGCGCGACCGGGCAGGGCACGGCCTCTCCGGCCAGCGGATTCATGGTACGGTCATCACAGATCGCAGACAACGGACAGGCTCCGTTCCCGCCAGCGTGGCCCACGACGGTCGACCCGGACGGCAACAGGTCGAGACTGGCAACAGCAGCGGGACCGGAGCAGCAGGCAAACCGCGAGGGCCCACGCCCATGACGTTCTGTTCACGAATCTTGCTCTTCGCCCTGGCGCTGGCCGCCGGCGCAAGCCTGGCAGCCGCCGGGCAGACCGCCGCGGCGGCAGGGTCCTGGCCGGCCTGGCGAGGCCCGGAGGCCACCGGCGTCAGCCCCGGAGGCACGCCGCCGCTCACCTGGAGCGAGCAGTCCAACGTCCGGTTCAAGGTCAGGCTGCCCGGCAGGGGCCTCGCGTCCCCGATCGTCTGGGACGATCGAATCTTCATCCTGGCCAGTGAACCGGTGGACCATGCGGCCTATGCGCGCTCCCGGCAAGCGGCCGAGGAGAAGCAGAAACGGCGCCAATGGCCTCCGGCCGTCACACCGGTGAGGCAACGCTTCCTCGTTCTCGCCTACTCCCGTGCCGACGGCCATCTTCTCTGGCGCCGGACGGCGGCGGAAACAGTCCCGACCGAGAGCCACTACATCGATGCCTCGTGGGCCTCGGCATCACCAGTCACCGATGGCAAGCGACTCATTGCGCACTTCGGCTCGAACGGAACATACGCCTACGACCTCGACGGTCACCTCCTGTGGAAGACCGACCTGGGAGACATGCGCACACGCAACGGTTTCGGTGAGGGCAGTTCACCGGTGTTGCACGGCGACACGGTGGTCATCAACTGGGACCACGAGGGTGACTCGTTCATCGTGGCCCTCGATGCAGACACCGGCAAACCGCGCTGGCGCGACGATCGTCCCGGCGAGGTCACGTCGTGGTCGACACCGCTCATCGTGGTCGTGTCCGGCAAGCCCCAGGTGGTGGTCTCGGCAACGGGCAAGAGCCGCGGATATGACCTCGAGACCGGAGAACAGGTCTGGCAGCTCGGGGGCATGTCCACGAACACCATCCCCTCGCCCGCGGCCGGCGACGGCATTGTCTATCTGCTCAGCGGCTATCGGGACACCATCGTCCAGGCGGTGTCCCTCGCCCGAGCCCGTGGAGATCTCGAGAACAGTGACGCGGTGCTCTGGACCTACGAGAAGAACACCCCTTACGTGCCATCGCCCCTGCTCTACGACGGCCGTCTGTATTTTTTGAAGAGCAACCGCAACATTCTCTCGGATCTGGACGCAGCGACCGGCGCCCCCCACTTCACCGAGCGCCTGCCGGCCATTCACACCGTCTATGCCTCACCCGTGGGCGCGGCCGGTCGGGTCTACGTGTTCGACCGCGACGGACACGCCACCGTCCTCAGGCACGGGCCGACCTTCGAGATCGTGGCGGAGAACAGCCTCGATGACGGCGTCGACGCCAGCCCGGCGATCGCCGGCCCGGATCTGATCGTCAGGGGACACGAGTACCTCTATTGCCTGTCCTCGATGGACGGGGGAAACGTGACCAGCGCCTCGGCAACACCTGCCGACGACCACGTGGCAGGCCGGAAGACCGGCGCGCACCGCCACTGACGCGCACCGCCTGCCGCTCCCCGACGAGGTCCCTACGGCCGAGCGTCGAGATAGGTCCACGAGGCGGCGAACGTCTCCCGCCCCGCGAACACCTGCTCCATGGCGGCAGCAAGCAGCGCCAGGCGGGCGTCGATGACCTCCGGGGCCGGCTGCCTGCCTTCGATCTTCCTGGTCCCGCCTGCCCAGCCCAGAACGCCGTCGTGATACACCGACAGGAAGTCACGCCACTCGTTCACCCGGGCGTCGATGGTGACTCGTGACGCTTCGATGTGAGAAAACCCGGCGTCGCGCAGCGCCGTCTCGTAGTAGTCGAGCGGTCGCACCGGCAGGAAATACTTGCGGCGCAGGGCATCATGGAGTCTCATGCGCCCGGGATCGTCCAGCACCGGCCGGAAGGCGCTGAAGCGATCCTCCCGGCGGACGATCTCCATGCCGGCCGCATGGATCGCCTCGACCGTCTCATCGATGATCCATTCCCCCTCGGGGGCATCCGGGTTCCGGATGTTGCCGGATTGCACATGGAGCCAGCCGTCGTCAGCGAGGATCTGCCGCCAGGACGACAGCGTCCGTGGCAACTCATAATAGAGGTGGATGGCGTTGGTCGAGACCAGGATGTCCACCCGGCGCTCGCGCAGCACCGGCTCGATGACCTCGTCGATGAGTTGCAGCCGTTTCTCCTCCTTGAGGTATCGGATCAGGCGGAATGCGACGCGCTCGCTGGCACCGAGCTTCTCCACCGCAAGTCGAAGGAACTTCGGTGAGGAGTCGACGATCAGCACACCGAATGAACAGCCGGGAAGACGTTCAAGGAGCTTCTGGGCCAGGATTCCGGTGCCCCCGGAGTAATCCATGACGATCCGGCCGTCCTCGATGCGGCCCGACAGGGTGGCAAGAGTCGGTTCCAGGTTGCGGTACCAGCCGTGATGCTCGACGGTGTCATACCCCCGGGCCAGTTCGTCAAGAGGGCGCCGGACCCAGGGCTCCTGCGGGATGCGGCGAAATCCGGGTGGCCACGGTGTCGACATGGCGCAGCACTCCCGCGATCGAATCACGCGAACTCACGTCTCGATCGCTGCCTTCACTATACCGCCTCGGTTGAACCGGCGGCTGGAGCTCGGGCCAGACCGAGATCAGCGGCGGGCCGCTCCCGTCAGCTTCCGGCGACCGAACTCGGGAGCCTCCCGGATGCAGGTGAGCAGGATCTTCACCGAGCCCAGTAACGCGGCGAAACCGGTGCGCTTGATCTGCGCCGGGTCGGTGCCGATGGCGGGAAAACCGTGCTCATCGGGCACGACCTGTTCCCAGTCGCAAAACAGCCGGCCCCAGGCACTCTCCAGGACCCCGGCCATCTGTTTCTTCGCCAGGAACGGGTACCAGAAGCTGTCGTGATAGATGACGCTGGCGATGTAGGCCCACGGCGCCAGCACGGTCTTCAACGACCACTCGATCGGTTTCTTGAGAGGTCCCCAGTAGATCTTGTGCTGCATGCGGGAGGCGAAGGTCATCTTCTTGAAGGGGCCGGCAAAGTTCCAGCGCTCCCCGGCCGCGGCGGTGTCTCCAACAATCTCGATGTCGCGCGGATCGCCACATCCGAGGCCGAGATCGTGGGCGAGGCGGATGAACTTGATGTCCAGGGGAGCAAACCCCATCATCGCGGCCGCCACGGCGTCGATGGCCACCGGATCGGCGCTGGCCAGGATGACGTCCTTGACATACGGCACCATGCAGCGCGGACCCGGTCCATCGCCGGCGAAGGTGCCATCCATCACTGCGAAGACGCCCCGGTGGATCTTCTTCTGGATCATCAGCAGATCGACCAGGGTCTCGTGAATCACCGGATGAGTCCAGTGGCGCCGCTCGTTGAGAAGCCCGCCGAAGGCATTCTTCATGGCACCGGTGGTGGTGGTGAAGACGTGCGTCTTGACGGTCGGCAGGTGGATGATGTTCTCGCCGATGAAGCGGCGCGGAATGTGGAACCCCTGCGGATAGACCTCGTTGAGGCAGAGGAACGATCGGGTCAGATCGCCGACCGCATCCCGGATATGGATCCACTCCTCGCCCCCCTCGTAGAGGTGAATGTTACGCAGCCCATGGGCCTGCACGACATCGATCTGCTTGTTTTCCCGCTCCCCCAGGTGAGCATCGATGACCACCGTCCGGTTGTGACACGCGTGAATCCGCGACCGATCATATCCGTCGGCGAGAAGCGCCCGGATGACGCCATCGAGCTGCCACGGCGTGGTCGAGCTGCCGGGAAAGAAGAAGTGCCACGAGATGTTGACCTTCAGCGCCGTGTCGGCCGTGCGATCGATGTGATCCTGGTAGCCCGCCAGGTTCAGCAGCTCGTGATAATCGGAGAGAACCCGGGCAGGTGAAGTCTTGAGAACGGCAACACGACTCTTCAACGGGATGAATCCTTTCTGGCGTGATCAGGATGTGGTGAAGTCTATCACCGGCGTCTGAGAGCCGGCTCCGTGCGCCGGAACAGTCTCGGCACGACAAGGGTCGCCCAGAACACGGTTCCGGCCAGGAAACTCGCCGCGGCCAGGCCCAGCCACAGGAAGAACCGCCGCTGATCGAAGTCGACCAGGGCTCGACCCACCACCGCCGCCAGGACCAGTCCGCCGAACACCGGAACCTGCCACGGCCGGCCGGTCACCAGTGACCGGTATCCCCCGTGGGCCAGCGTGATGTGCACGCCGACCGACAGGGCCATGAGAGCAAAGCCGCCGATGAACACGACATGCATGCCGGCCTTCTTCTGCGCCGGAAACAGGGCGGCAAGGACGTACCCGGCGGGAATCGCCCAGGCGGCCATCCACACCAGCCAGCGGTGCCAGCCCGGCAGCCGCGGCACGCGGTCGATGCGCGCCGTTCGCAGCAGCACCGCGAGCACCACGGCCCCCCGCAGTGCCAGGCCGGCCCGCAACGAGACGGAGTTCTCGATCCAGAAACTCGCCAGCAGCAGTCCCGCAGCAACAAGATGCCCCACGACCGCCGCCCGCTGGTCCGGCGCCAGATCCGGCGGTGCCTCCCCTCGGGTGATGAGTGGCACGATCATGCCGCCGACGCCCACCGTGAGGGCAAGAAACATCCCCTGCAGCACGACCAGCCTGCCCAGCTGATGGACCCAGAGATAGTCGGGACCCAGGATGCCGAGAGCCCCGGTCATCAGGGAACCGGCCACACCCATGCCCAGGGCCACCGGCAGCCACACGAAGCTGACCGGAGGACGACGATGAGCCTGGCGAGAGTGAAAACGGCGCAGGATGAAGCCCATGAGCACCGCGATCAGAGACAGCCAGCAAACCTGGGAGAGCGCCAGGCGGCCGAACCAGGCGGCCACCGTGGTGCCAACCGGGAGTGCGATGCCGGCCATCATCGATGCGGCGGCCGGCGGGGCGGTCCCGGTGCGGCGGGGAATCGCCGTGAACAGGAATCCGACGGCGAAGCAGGTCATGA
This sequence comes from Acidobacteriota bacterium, assembly GCA_046757965.1. GTDB lineage: Bacteria > Acidobacteriota > Polarisedimenticolia > SMYD01 > SMYD01 > JBHHZI01. The sequence goes on from JBHHZI010000001.1 coordinate 18,201, forward strand.
AGCCCTGGATCTGCGCGATGGAATGAAAGACGGGGCGGTAGTCGGGCAGCACACCCAGAGCATGGAGCAGCCAGTGCAGCACGCCGCCCCATGCGAGAGCCACACCCAGGGGGAAGAGAAGGCGATACGGCTCGCGACGCCATGCAGGCACCATGCCCATCGCCTCGTCCCACGTGCGGAGCATGCCCTGCGATCCAGAAGTGGCCATTTGCGCCCCGGCGTGACCCATCGCTTCCGCGATGGTGGTCGTTTTCTGCGGACCGACCGTATCACCGGTGCCGGTGGCGACGCATCGAGACAACGGACGGCATGGCTCGCGCCGCGTGCGAGAACCGCCGCGGCGTCAGCGGGGTCGAGGTCGATCGTCCGCACCTGCGGACGTGGCCGGGCGGTTCCGCGCCCGCCGGACAGACGAGATCAACTGCTCCCGGGTGAACGGCTTGTGCAACGCGATCGTCGCACCGAGGGCCGCTGCCACCGAGAAGTAGACGTCCGCGGAGTCCGCGCCGGACATGACGACGATGCCGGTCTCGGGACATCGCGCCGAGACCTCCATGCACGTGTCGATCCCTTCCCGATCGGGCATGAGGATGTCGGTGACGACGACGTCGAATCTCGCCGAGGTCAGTCGATCGATCGCCGCACTGCCGTTTTCCGCCTCACCGACGACGCAGCCGGCACCCTCCAGCATGCCGCGCACCACGTGCCGCACGCCCGGATCGTCATCGACCACGAGTACCGTCACTCCCTGAAGGTCTTCGGACTCCTGATCCATCGTCGCATCCTCGCCGTCGCGCGTGATCCTCCCGGCAAGACCGGTCTGGTGGCTCGCGCGTTGTGTGGATCGTCCGGTGCAGTGCCGGTCTGCTTGCTGCGATCCTCATGATCAATGTAGGCGTGGTCCTTCGCGCGGCAAGGCAACCCGGCTGGCCACAGGTCAGATCCACGGCAACGATCATGACCGGCAAGGCCCCCGCGGAGGTTTCCACTCGACGCCGTCCTCCCGGAAGCGGCCACACCAGTGAGTTCGTTGACGCCGAACCCGCGGACCGGCTGGTCGACAACCCGGACGCCTTGTTGCTCGTCGCGTTCGCGAACGCTGTCACCGGACGACCCGGGATCCCGGTCGGTGAGCCGCGGACTAAACAGAAGGGTTGACATATCCAGGCGGTCCCGTGTACTACGTAGAAGCACTCTCGAACCCGCCGGAACGGCATGGCGAGTCCGGGGTGAGGACTCCGAACAGACCAGGGACGGCTCCGCGGGGGGCGACGGACACAGCCGCAGGAGGTGCGGCATGACGGCCGGCGTTGCGAGGAAGATTGGGGCGGGAGAGACTTCCGGACGGGATTCTCTGGCGCTGCTGCGCCGCCTTCTCGACGATCCGGACCAGCTGGAGCCAGGCCTCCGCTTGCTGGCGATCGGTCCATCCCGCCGTTCCGATGCAGTTCTGGCCCTGGCCCGGGATGCCGCCGGGCGACCGGTCTATCTCTGTCTGCTGCCGGGGGATCCGGGCCGCGGGCCACTCCGCCGGGCAGTGGAGCAAGCGCGCCGCCACGGCCTTCCCGCAGCCGGCGGGAAGGAGTCGAGGCCACCTCGGCGAGTCGGCGTGGTGGTGACCGGGTCGAGCCCGGGCTCGCACGCGGAGCGTGTCGCGCACGATCTCGGCGTCCGCCTGTGGCGTCTCCCCCGGGAAGCCGATCCGGACTCCCCCGCACCGGGGGATCCCGTGGAACCGGCGCCGATGACCGACACCCGGCCCGGCCCCTTCTCGACCTCTCCGGTGACCGCTCTGCTCGACGACCGGGCCAAACTGCCGCGGAGCACACCGCCATTCACCGGTCCGGGACGATTATCCCGGGCGGAGATCGTCAGCCTCCTCGGCGACGATCCGACGGGCCAGACGCGGAGGGATGGACAGTGAGCGACCGCGACGGATCGTTCGCCAACCTGGTTGCCGGCGCCGTCAGCGCCGGCCGCGGCACCGCCGGCCAGCGGGGCCGGCTCGTGGTGGTCGGCAGCGGCAAGGGCGGAACGGGCAAGACCTTCCTGGCCGCGAACCTGGCGGTCCAGTGGTCACTCTGGGGGCAGCGCGTCGTCCTGGTCGACGCGGACCTCGGGCTCGCCAACCTGCACGTCGTTCTCGGCCTCGATCCAGCAGCCCATCTCATGGGACTCCTGGCGCCCCACCGGGCAAGAAACGGCAACGGCGCGGACCTGCTGGTTCCCGGCCCCGCCGGCGTTCAACTCCTGCCGGGTGGCTCCGGTATCGACCGTCTGGCATCACTCAACCGGGGTGAGTTGCGCCGTCTCGTGGCGCGCCTCGAGCCATGCCTGGATCGTTGCGATGTGGCCATCGTCGACCTCTCGTCGGGGATCTCCGCATCGACGCTCCTGTTCCTGCAAGCGGCGCAGGAGATCCTCCTGGTCTCGAACCCGGATCCCAGTGCCGTGCTGGACGCCTATGCCGTGATCAAGGTCGTCGCCCGCCCGTCGGTGCCTCAGAGAGCGATCCATCTCGTCATGAACAGGGTCCGTGATGAACAGCGGGCGCGCCACAGCGCCGCGCGCCTCGAGACCACCGCCGAACGGTTCGTCGAACAGAAGGTGAGCACCCTCGGCCTGATCCCGGAGGATGGCAGCGCTGCCGAGGCCCTGGCCCACCGCCAGCCGCTCGTCCTGTTCCGCCCCGATGCGCCGGCCACCCGGGCCGTGCGCGCACTGGCGCGGCGGCTGCTGGGGGCACCGGCCGGGGCCGGCGTGTCGACCCGGGATGCATTCTTCGCGCGCTCGGCCGGCCTTCTGGCCCCCCGGAAGAGAGCAGCGGCCCGATGATGTCGACCCGAAAAAACACGTGCATCGCCGTCGCCAACCAGAAGGGTGGCTGCGGGAAGACGACCACCGCGGTCAACCTGAGTGCCTGCCTGGCCGACAAGGGGGAACGTGTGCTGATGATGGATCTCGATCCGCAGTCGCACGCCACGGTGGGGCTTGCCGGCCCGACGGCGGCCGAGGGGCCGGGACTGGCCGAGATTCTCGGCGGCTGGGCGAGAGCGGAGGAGACCATCCAGCAGGTGGGAGACGGTCTCGACGTGGTGGCATCCTCGTGGCGGCTCGCCGACATCGAGAGTCGTCTGATTCGACAGGACACCGGTCCGACGTTCCTCGCGGAGCTTCTTGACGGCCTGCCCCGCCCCTATGATCGGATCATCCTGGATTGCCCACCGAGTACCGGCCTGATCACGCGCGCCGCCCTGGCCGCCGCCGGCCTGGTGCTGGTGCCGGTCGAGACCAGTTACTTCGCCCTCTACGGTGTCGGCCGGATGCTGTCTCTGGTCGAGGAGGAGGAGCAACGGCGCCGCGGGACGGTTCCGTGCCGCGTGCTGCTGACGATGTTCGACCGGCGGACGCGTCTTGCCCGGGAGGTCCTCCGCCAGGCGCGTGAACATTTCGGTCCCCGCCTCCTCAACGTCGTCATCGCCGGAAACGTCAGCCTGCGCGAGGCGGCGGCACGCGGTTGCCCGATCACGTCGTATCGCCGCCGCTCGCGGGGATTCCGAGATCACATGGAACTGCGGGAGGAGGTGATCGCCACACTGTCGGCCGCGAAGCCCGAGCCGCACGCGCGGGATAGCGCAGCCGCGGGAGGATCCCCATGGAAGATCTGACCATGATGGTACAGCTAGCGGGTGGCGAGATGGATAGCGTCCGACGCCTCAGGGAGGCGGGGTTCGACAACGCCGCCGATCTGGCGGCCGAGGATCCGACGACCCTCAGCCAGGCGGCAGGTCTGACGCCCGCCGGTGCCCGGCGGCTCGTCAAGGTCGCCGCCCAGCAGGTGGCCGCCGCCAGAGGCGGTGCCGTCGAACTGACGGCGGTGGGAACACGGTCGGCCCCGGACGGGCGAAAGAAACGACGCTCGCCAGCGGCGGAAAGCCCCGGGCCATCCCCCGCCAAGACCCATGCCGCAACGCGGGAAAAGAAGCCCGCCGCGCGCACCGCCCGGACCCCGAAGAGGTCCGGCGCGGCGCGGCGCAAGACCGCCCCGGGAGACGAGGTGGCCGCCTCGGTCCCCGCGGCCGGTGTCACTCATGATGAAAGTCTTTCCCTGACCGGCCCCCCCGTGGAGACAAGGTGGCCGGCAGGGTCGTTCTGGAGATTCGGCTGATGCAGGAGCGTACAGAGCAACCCACCGGAGCCAAGATTCCGGAAGCCGCGGTGGCAGTGGCCCAGGCACCTCCCGGGGTGAAGCCGGAGGCGGCCACGGCGGTCCTCGAGGATGTCCATCTTCCCGGCCCACCGCCGCCGCTGGAATCAGGTGGACCCGGCGAGACGTCCATCAAGGCCGGGACCAACCAGTCCGGCTACCGGGTCGTCATGAACTGTCGCGTGGAGTCCAAGAAGGCCGACTAGCACGGTCCGCGTGGAAAGGAGGTGCAGCAGGCACATCTCTTGTCTCGCCCACCGGTCACGGTGTGGCGTTCGTCACCCTTAGCACACAGGAGGTAGTTTCATGGCTCGCTTCAGAATCCAGGATGTTCACACGGTGGAGAATGCCCCGACCAGTCCGGGGAGCCTGAAGACCAAGATCGGTGAGATGATCTTCAGCAGCACAACCTGTCGGGCCAAGGTGGATGCGGTGAATCCCGAGACCGGCGAGTACCGCGTCGTCCTTCAGGGGACCCTCGACAAGGAAGAGAGCAAGTTCGAGACCACCTGAGCACGGCCGCAACGGGAGCCCGGCGCCACCACCGGGGTAGAGACGGTACAGGGCTCCCCATCACCAGGCGCGGGCGCGGCGGCCCGGCACCGCGCCCGCCATCTCGACGTGGGAGGTGCCGTGCGGCTGATCTCGGATCATGTGGAAGGACGGCGTGTGGTCATCCACGTGCACGGGGCCGAGCTCGACGCCCATCATGAAGCGCTGTCCCTCAACGCGTCGTTCCACGAGGATGTTCCTCTCCTCAAGCTGCAGCTCACCATCGACTGGGAGCCGACTGTCCCGAGCCATGCCATCCATGGCCTCGAGGAGCAGCTGGCGCATGTCTCACCGAGCCTGACGCGACACCAGTGTCGCGGACAGGAAGAGTACCGCGTCCGGTCTGCCGGGACCCATACGGAGAGTCGGGCCGCCACCGTCGAGCCGGCGCTGGCCCTGGCCCACCTGGTCGAGCATGTCATGATTGACGTGGTCGCCTTCATCACCGGCGCACGAACCGTATCCGGCGCGACCGGGGCGCCAAGTGACAGCACGCGTCCCCTCGATGTCTTCGTCGAGTGTCCGGATGCCGCCGTGGGGCAACTCGCCACGCACCTGGCCCTGCACTGGGCGGTGAGCCTCATCGACGGCGAGTCGATCGACGGCACGGGGCGCTCGGCCCTCCGACTGGCCCGGCGCCTGTACCGGCACCGCCCGCATCCGGTGAGTTTCTGCGATGCCACGCGCCAGACGCACGGCGATCCCGCCCGCATCGGCCGTGCTCTTGGCTGGCTCGAGGAGAGCGGCTTCGCCTGCCGCGTGAACTACACGCTGAACTTCAGTGGTGCTCCCTACTACCGTGTCTGTCCCCTCTCCGTCACTCAGCAGGCGACAGTGGCTCCGCCCCGGCGCCGGGAGAAGACTGGCGCCGCCGAGCTCCCCGGAGACGGACACCGCGGGCGGCACGGCGAAGAGGTCGCCCGGCCGGCTCACGACGAATCCGGCGACGCCACGAGCCGGTGACGTCCGCCGCACATCCGGTGAGCCCCGGCCGGTCGGCTCTTACCCCGTTCCTGCCCCCGGGAAATGCCCTTGCCGGGGCCCCGTGGCAACGGGGGCGCGCGGAGTCTACATATAAGTACGAAGAGCCCACGTCCCGGGTCGTGCCTCTGACTGGCCGGGACGACCGGCCTCCACCGAACGTGCGCAAAGACGGGATCCGCAGGTGGAATGAACATCCTGATCGCCGAAGATGAACGGGTCTCCCGCACTCTGCTGAGAGCGGCCGTCGAGAAGCTGGGCCATACAGTGATCGAGGCCAACGACGGATACGAGGCGTGGAAGTACCTCGCCGAGACCGAGATCCCGCTGCTGATCACCGACTGGATGATGCCGGGACTGGATGGGCCGACGGTCTGCCGCCTGCTGAGGGCCGAGAAGCTCCGCCCCTACACTTACGTGATTCTCCTCACCGCGGCGGAGGGCAAGCACCGCTGCGCCGAGGCCATGGATGCAGGCGCCGATGACTTCATCACCAAGCCGCTGGATGCCACCGAGCTCGGCGCCCGGCTGCGCATCGCGACCCGCTTCCTCGCTCTGCGCCAGGCTCTTCACTCCGTCTCCACCGTGCTTCCGGTCTGCATTGCCTGTCACAGGATCCAGCACGCCGGCGGCAACTGGCAGAGCCTCGACGCGGAGGTCGGCAATACCGCCTCGGGGCCGCCCCGGGTCTGCCCCTCCTGCGCCGATGAGACACCAGCCGGCGCGCACTCCTCACGATAGAGACACCAGGGTTCGCCCCGGAGCCTTCGAAGGCTGTCCCGCACGGACCATCCTGCCACCACGGGATGAGACGAGACGGGCGAGCGAGACTCTATGCCTCGGCCAGGGCACGGCGCCCGGCCGACGCGGAGATCTCCTCGCCACCTCGTGGATCTCCTGCCGCCGGCCCGGGTGATTCTGGTATGCTGGGCTGGTTCCCGGAATCGAGGTGCATGATGATGAGACGAGGCGTAGCGCGTGCGGCCGTCCTGAGCGTGGCCCTCCTGGTCGGGCTCGGGCTGTCAACCACGGGACAGACACAATCGACGCGGGGACCCCGCTCGCTGAGCGATCGGTTCGAGGCCAATGCCCCCGCCGTCGGGGATCCCTTTCCCGATGTCACGGCCTATGACGGGACGGCAAGGCCGTCAAGATGAGAGAGCGGGTCCGGGACCACTACACCGTGGTGGTTCTGGGCTGCCTCACGTGACCGCCTTTTCTGGGTAACGTCCCCGGTCTGGAGACGGTCGAGAGAGATTACGCCCCGAAGGGTGTGCAGTTCTTCTACATCTACAAGGCCCTGGCCCATCCCGAGTACAACGACTACGTGACGCCGTTCACGCTCGATGAACGCCTGATGCATGTGCACGAGGCGAAGCGAACACTCGGCTCGAAGATCCCGTGGCTCTGCGACGGCATGTCCAACGACGTGAAGCATTCACTCGGCAATGCCCCCAATGCCGAGTTCGTCGTGGGACCGGATGGCCGGATCGCGCGCCGGCGACTGTGGAGCAACCCCTCGGAACTGCGCAAGGATCTCGAGGCCCTGGTCGGTAAGGTCGAACATCCCACGCGCGTGGAAGACCTCGATATGCCCGCTCCTCCCCCCCGGGAGGGTGTGGCCACCGGCATCGTACCCGGCGTCGAGGTGCCCGGCCGGATGCGCGCCCTGAAGATCGAGCCGGTCATCAAGGACGACGGCGACCCGTTCTATGTGAAGCTGCGCGCCGAGGCGGATGAATCGTTCCTCGAGAAGGGCACCGGCAAGCTGTTCCTGGGCTTCCGTCTCGATCCCCTCTACCACGTCCACTGGAACAACCGGGCCGACCCGCTCGAGTTCACGGTCAAGGCGGCCAGCAAGGTGACCGTCTCACCCAGCCAGGGTCGGGCGCCCGTGGTGGAGGCGGCAGCCGACGCGGACCCACGGGAGTTCCTGATCGACGTCAGCGCCGACGAGCGGGACCGGCCCCTCGATCTGAGCGTCCGGTATTTCGCCTGTGACGACGCCAATACCTTCTGTGTCCCGGTCACCCAGAACTACCGGATCGATCTCGAGACGGATCCCGACGGTGGAGCCGTGATGTCCCGGCTGGGCGGTGGGGGAGCTCGCAGCCGCGAGGAACTGATCGCCCGCATCAAGGAGTGGGATGCCGACGGTGACGGGAAGATCGTCGCGACGGAGGTCCCGGGACCGATGCGAGGGCGGTTCGATTCCATGGACGCCAACAGCGATGGTGCTCTCGACGGCGACGAGATCGGAGCGATGGCGGATCGGATGCTCAAGATGATGGGAGGTCGCCGAGGGCGACCCCGGCCGACCGCCGCCGCCTCGGGCACCCCGTGATCCCCGCGGGACGCCCAGCGTGGAACGCCCGTTCTTCGACCACTATCTCCGTGGCGGTGACGACCCGGGCTTGCCCGAGGCCCTGGTCTTCGAGACCGGGGCAGATGACTTCATCACGGTGACCAACCGCGTGCATCGGTCCCGGCGTCACCCCGGTCATCTCGAGGTGGGAGTGCTGCCCGGTCCCTGATCTATTCCGGCCACCACGCGCCGGCTGCAGGCGACGGCATCTTCTGGTCGAACCGGGTGCCACGCGGCCCCGGACGACGCGCCGCCGGATGCCATCACCCGGCCGGTATCATCTCGCCACCGCCAGACACTCGATCTCCACCCGCGCGCCCAGGACCAGGCCATCGATCGCCACGGCCGCCCGGGCGGGCGGATTGGTGGGAAAGAAGGTCACATACACGTCGTTCATCGCCGACCACTCGTCGATGTCGGCCAGGAACACGGTGCACCGGACGATGCGGGCCATGGAGGACCCGTGTCGCGTCACGACGTCGCGGATGTTCGCCAGCGCCTGACGCGTCTCCCCCTGGATACCACCCGCTGCCAACTCGCGCGTCCCCGGCAGCGTGCCGATCTTGCCGGACAGATACAGCATCCGTCCGACGCGCACCGCCTCCGAGAGTCGCGGCGAGGGACCGGAAGGACCGGGCAGGTACTCGATCTCCTCCGGCGTGCCGGCCGCCCGGATCCCGCCGGCCATCGCACCCACGAGCAGCAAGGTGCCCGCCGTGCTCTTCCCGATCTTTACCCACCGTGGTCGTGCTCTTCCCGTCATCGTGTGCCTCCCGTCTCATCGAGTCCAGCAGATGGTGTGGCTCATCTCGGTGCAGCTTCCAGCCGCCTCGCACAAGACGGTAGGAGATCTCGGGTCGCGTTGACACAGGGAGCTGGTCAAGGCCACTTCCCCATGCCTGTTCGACGGCCGGCCATGCCGGTCGCCGGACGCCCGCGCCCCGCACGACCCGACCTCACATGCGAAGAGGCCGGCGCTGTCGGCGCCGGCCTCTCCGTCCCCGATCCGGACCACCCTGGTGACCGCGTTCGTTGCCGGTCCGGATCTGTTTCTCAGGGAACGACGTGGATGTTGCCCTTCTCGGTCTTATCGGCAGCCGGTGCAGATGAGCGTGTGTCCGCGACTTCCGCTGTCGGTGCTTCGCAGACCTTCGATCCGATTGGAACTCCAGAGAGAGGTGGATGCAACGAACATGGCCAACGCGATCAGACTTGCTCTCAGAAAACTCATCTCGACTCCTTTTCTGCGCCCCCGAGGCGCTCTCGACATTCACCCCGGGACTACGCAAGGGGAATGCCAGCGTGGAGGGATCGCCGTCCTGCCGGGCGGTGGCCGGCCGGAAGACGCGCGGATCCGGTCGCTATCGCCCAGGAACGGCTGTTGACGATGTTCGAGGGTCATCCGACCCGAGAGCGCAGACCGAGGGGGTCGGCATCGGCGCGGGAAGCGATCCGGATATCTGCAGGTACCGATCGGACACGCGGGCAACCGAAAGAGCGACCCCGGAGGAGACGTGGAGCGCGACGGGCACCCGGGAGGGCGCCATGCTCACCGGGCGGTGCCTGACCTGCCGCCGCGCCGGGCGCTTCCCCGCGATCCCCGCAGGTTCTCGGCCCAGCGGAGTGTGTTCCCAAGGTGCCGGCGGTCATCCGCCAGCAGGTCGGCGATCGATTCGCGGGAGATCGACAGCAGGCGCTTCACGAGGCTGGCGGCGTCCGACGTGCGCATCGATCGGGTACCGAGAAGCATCCGGACGGCCGTCGTCGGTTTCGGCTCGCCCGACGCGATGGCACTCGCGGCGAGAGCGGCGTCGAGCTGGCAGGCGATGAAGCGCGCATAGGCCGCCTGCACCTCGCCGAGCCGCCCGAGCCAGCGGTCCTTGTCGGCGATCTCGAATCTCACGGCACCCAGGGCGGCGAGGGCATCGTCGAGGGTCGCGCCGGGCTCCGTCACTTCCTCCGGACGCTCCTGCCCCATGCCGTCGACACTCCCCTCGCCGACGGCGGACACCTCGACCGGCCGGTCGCCTGCGGGCAGGTTGCCCGCTCTCTCCGCGGGACGCCCCCGCGTCGCGCTCGTCGCGGTCGGCGGCAGGACCGACGGGAGGTGTTCCGGCGACAGGTAGCGAATACCGCGATAGCTGGACACTGCCTGGAGAACGGCGTGTTCGAGTTCCCGCACGTTGCCGGGCCAGGGGCTGGACATCATCAATTCCATCGCCTCCGGGGAGATCTCACGCCGTTCAGCCGCGAGTCGTCTCTCGTGCCGGCGGACCAGATACTCCACGAGCAACGGGATGTCCTCCCGGCGGTCGCGGAGCGGGGGCAGCACCACAGGATTGGCGGCATTCGCGCGCTGCAGGAGGTCGCTGCGGAACCCACGCTCGAGCATCTCGAATCGATTCGTCGCCATCACCACCTGCAGGTCGAGCTTGCGCACGCTTCCATCGCCGATGCGCTGCGCTTCGCGGGTCCCGGTGTCCAGGAGTCGCATCAGCCGGTCCTGCACGCCGGCGGGAATATCACCGAATTCGTCGAAGAACAGGGTGCCCCCGTCGGCCATCTCCGCGGCGCCCGGGCGATCCCGGGCAGCTCCGGTGAAGGCCCCCCGCACATATCCGAACAGGTCCGCCGAGAACATGTCCTCGTTGGCATGGACAAACAGCTTGCAGAATTTGCCGGAACGCCTGGATGACCTGTGGATATAGGTCGCGAGCAGTTCCTTCCCCGTGCCGGTCTCCCCGAGCACCAGGATGTTCGCGTTGCCGATGCGGGCGGCACGTCGGGCGGATCTCAAGGCGGCCAGCAGGGGCACGGAATGTCCGACGATGCCCTCGCCGACGAGATAGGCGTTCTCGAGGAGGAGGTCCCGCAACCGTTTCCGGTCGAGTTGCTGCTTGTCGACGAATGCGAACACACCATGGCGCGCGAAGCGACTCTCGATGTGCTCGCGCTCCATGGCCGACAGGATCACGACCGGAATCTCGGCCAGATCCGGCTCCTTGCGGATGCGGTCGAGGATCGTCAGTCCGAAGTAGTGTGCGGGGTCCCGGTCCGTCGACTCTCCCTGGGCATCCCCTGTGAGAGGATCGACCGGACCGGTCTGGAAGTGCATGTCCAGAAGCACCATGGCCCAGCGCGGCCACTTCTGCCAGCCGGCGCGAAGAAGCTCGATGACCCCGTCGACATCGTTGTCGATGCGCCGATCGGTCTGGACCTGACCGCTGTGGAGGATCGCTTCCGCCACGGGTTGACCGACCTCCGCCGTCGCCACGTCTCCCGTCACATCCCGGATCCCGAGCCGCGCGCAGAACATCTCCCGATCCCGATTGCGGGCCCACGATCCGCGCCCGTAGACATCGTCGATGATCAGCAGTCTCGGCAGGTCGCTCATACGATCAGGATCTCGTGGGGCATCCTCGAGAGGCTGTCTCCGAGGTGGTGGCAGCCTCGCCTCAGGTTCTCGAACCGGTGCGCAAGCTGCCTCAGGCGCGAGACGTCGTCTGCCGGTTCCGCCGCCAGGCGCTCCTTGATGCGCCAGTAGGCCTCATCGGCCTCGATCAATGCCTGCGCCGCCGCGTCCACGCGCTCCGAGATCGGGTAGCGAGCCGCCCACAGATCATGGAGCAGGGTTCCCAGCCAGTGCCGGGTGGTCCGGGCCAGAAGACAGAGCGGCGCCTGGGTCACGAAGCACCGGGGCGACATCTCCTGGACGAACGACCAGATGAGATCACCGGCCTGTCTCGACCGCGCCTCCCACGCAGGGAAGTCGTCTCGAACGAACTCCAGGAGCCGTTCCGGATCCGATGACGGCACGGCCAGCAGCGCCAGAAAGCCGTCCAGCCGGTTGAGATACCGGTTCTTCAGCCAGTCATGGTTGAACCGGCTGCGCCGTTGCTGCCAGTCCTCCATCGGGCTCGGGTCCACGACGACCTCGTCTACCTGACGCCGGAGCCGGTGGCGACTCCGGACGCCTGGCATGCATCCTGCTCCTGTTACAGGTCAACCGTCGAAGGCACCGCGATACCCGCTCGGGCGGGCCGTCGCGACCTTCCCGGGTGCAACCTCGCAACGCATGGTATCAAGATTGATACCGGAAGTGGAGAATCTGTCATGTTCGTGCAACGTGGTTTTCAACAGGATTCCCGGACACACCATGAGGAGATCTATCTCGACAATGCCGCGACGACCGCGCTGGACCCCCGGGTCCTGGAGGCGATGGCGCCCTATCTGGGCAGCAGGTGCGGCGATCCATCGGGCGCTCACGCCCCCGGACGGCGTGCCCGGCAGGTCGTCGAGCGGGGACGGGTGACCGTCGCCAGGCATCTTCATTGCGCCACCGCGGAGGTCGTGTTCACCAGCGGCGGCACTGAATCGAACAACCTGGCACTGATCGGCAGCGCGCGCCTGCTCAAGCGCCGCGGCCGTCATCTGGTCGTGTCCTCCATCGAACATCCATCCGTGCTCCGGGCAGCCGCCTACCTCGAGACCCAGGGCTTCTCCGTGACGTGCGCCGACGCCGACAGCCAGGGCCGCGTGGGTGTGGACGCGGTGCGACACGCCCTCCGCCCGGACACCGTGCTGGTCTCGGTGATGCTCGCCAGCCACGTCACCGGCATCGTGCAACCGGTACCGGAGATCGCCCGCCTGGTCCACGCGCACGAGGCGCTCCTTCATACCGATGCCGTCCAGGCGCTGGGCAAGACGACGGTCGACGTCCGGGCGCTCGGTGCGGATCTGGTCTCCCTCTCCGCCCACAAGATGCACGGTCCGCAGGGCATCGGCGGCCTGTATGTGCGAGCAGGTGCCGTCATCCAGCCGCGCCAGTTCGGTGACGGTCAGGAGCGCGGGCTGCGAGGCGGGACGGAGAACATCGCAGGCATCCTCGGCTTCGTGCGGGCGCTGGATCTCTGCGGTCCCGGCCGGGATCGTGACCGCATGGGCCGACTGCGGGACATGCTCCAGGACGAGATCACGTCCCGGATCGATGCCGTCATCGTTCATGGCAGGGAGGTCGCACGGCTGTCATCGATCCTCGCGGTGACCATCCCGGACGTGAACGGTGAGGCGCTCCATCGCGGCCTGGCGGCGCGCGGTCTGGCGGTCTCATCCGGCGAACCAGGGGCGGCCGGCCGGCGGGCCATGGTGCGGGCCGTCGGCTCCCATCCCGAACCCATCGCCAGCACCATCCGTTTCTCCCTGTCACGACGGACCACCCCCGAGGAGATCCATGCCGCGGCGGCCATCGTGGGCGACGTCGTCGCGCGCCTCCATCGTCCAGCAACCGCATCTCCGGCGCGCAACGTCGTGATCGGATCCGGCTGAGACACCGCGGGCGGTCACGCTGTCTCACGATTTCGTTGAAAACGGATCGGATCGAGGAGTATGATGGGCGGTATCTCCTGCCTGTACTCCGGCGGGGCGGTCCGGACCGCCGCCGGCGTCCAGCAAAGGCCGGGCGTGACCGTGACCAGAGGTTTTCGCAAGAACATCGAGGATCTGCTCGAGGAATGGCGTCCGCCCGGCGGCATGGCCGCCTTGCTTCTCGAGCATCCAACCGCGGGAGTCTACTTCCCGCTGGCGGTCCAGCCAGCCGCCGAGAACACCGACTATTACTCGATGCCGGTGCGATTTCGCGATGGCTGCGACACCAGCCTGCAGCTCGATGAGACTTCTTCGCCGGAACGGCTCGCGTTTCGCGGCCGGCTCGAGTTGACACGGCCCGATCTGCGATTGCCGGTGAGGCAGGAACTGGTGCCGCTTCACCAGGATGGGGACGGCGGGCTGAAGGTTCTCCTCCTGCGCTCGTCACCGGGGACGATGCCGGACATGGAGCCGCGAAACCTGAACACCCTGAAGAATCTGGTTCCCCTGACCTGTCTGAACTGGGTGGAACAGGCGCAGAGATCGATCGAGATCCCGGAGTTCTCGAGCTTCGAGGAGCTCGCGCAGGACCTGGTCAAGCGGCTCAGCGACGTGGAGCAGGACCCCCCCTATTTCCCCATCCTGCATGCCGAGGTGACGCCGGACGCTGAGGCTCTCGGCGCCCGTTTCTCCAGCGCCAACCTGCTGAGCTGGAACTGTTACCTCCTCGACGATCAGCGGAGCATGCCGGCCTACATCCCGCAGATGCCCACCGTGATGGGGGAAAAGAAGATTCACGAGTGGTGGGAGGATGTCACACGGCGGGCCGACGCCTCGAGCATGACCGAATCGATCCGGAAGGCCGCCGCCAAGACCATCGATCATGTCCGGCTGATCGGCCGATGCGACCATGATGGCGTGGCGTGGTGGGCGTTTGCCCGCCACAACAAGGATCGCCGGGAGATGACAGGGCTGCTGTGTGAATGGTCCGAGGGGGAATCGATCCTCTCGGCCGCCGAGGCCTGGAGGGACGTCGACCCGATCACGCCCGGTGACCTCGTGCGCCGGGCGCTGGCCGTGCGATCGGATGAAGATGACGTCCTGGTGACGATGTGGCTGGTCAGCGACACGGGCCAGGGCATCAATATCGGGTTCAAGGCGGGCAACCGCATCGAGGTTCTCGATCACGCCGAGATGGGCGGCGCGGATCAGGTGGAGATCACGGAGTTCGTTCCGTTCTGTGTGCGGCTGTCCCCGTTGCCGCTGGTCGACAGGCAGGTCATCGAGGACCGGGTCCGGCCGGTCCTTGCCAGCGCAGCGCGCGCGGCACGACGCATCGACGGGTCGGGCCTGATCGAGAGCGCCTTCGAGCCGGTTCGCAGGGAGCTGCACGAGGGCTCATGGCATGACGCCTACCCGGGCAGTGGCCTGTTCGTGGACCGATTTCATGACGTGGCCGACTGGACCGACGAGGACGTGAAGCGATGCCATGAACGGATGGTCGTGCTTCTCGACGGATTGCTGACCGCCTGGACCGGCAACGCGAACCCGCTGAGCCGCAACCGTTGCGAGACACGCTTCGACTGCTGGCACATTCGCGCCCTCAAGGCTCTGGCTCATGACCGTCTGCACTCCAGCCTGGTGATGGCGGTTCTCTCCGGACCGGTGTCGGACGCGTCGTACCTGCTGGCCGACCGGGAGATATGCCCCGGCGGCAACGTACGCTGGTCAGACCTCCTGGCGGCGCTGACGACGGTCACGACCGAGGGCAATCGCTTCCGGCTGAAGCAATGGCACCACGGCGCAAGATGCACGCTGATCCTGCGGTTCTCCGGCCAGCTCAACCCCCAGGGTGTCACCGCCGCACTGACCGGAGAGGGCGCGCAAGAACGACAGGGCAGCTTCACGCGTGCCTGTGAAACCCTGCGTCGCGCGGCGCGACGGTTCGGCGTGGAGATCGATCACGACGGAGACGAAGACGAACGATGGAGCCTCGTCGTCGTTCTGGCCGAGAGCGAGCTTGCCTGCTAAGAGTCGAACGCACGGGCCATGCCGCGGCTCCGGCCACGGCGGCGCGGTCGCCGGACCATGCGCTCGCGGGACCGCCACGGGATGAGTGCCTCGAGCTGGTCGCTTTACCTGTTCGACCCCGAGGACCGGGCCTACCGCAGGCCCTGGGCGTCGATGCTGCCGGCTCCGTTTCACGAGGTCACCATCGTGGATTCTTTCTTCCAGAGGAGCGGGGGCAGGGCTCGCGACGGTGTCGTCGTCGTCCACGCCTCGCGCCTGCCTGACGAGAAGCGACGCGGCGATCTGGTCAGCAACGCCAGACAGATGAATCTTCACCTGGTTCTCATCTCTGGTGGGCATCAGTCAGAGCCGGCGCGTGACAACTGGGTCTATTTCCGCCGCCGCCCGGTTCGCATGCGCGACATCGACGAGGAGTTTGTCGACTGCTTCGCCCGCTTCTGGCACCATCTTCGGTCCACCGATGAGTTCCGCTTCGAGCTTCTCGAACCGGCGCGAGACATGGTCCGGGTGCTGGTCGTGCTCTGCCAGGGCTATCTTCTCGCCCACGTGCGGCGCGACCCGCTGCGCCTCGAACTGCCGGGGGAGTCTCACGCGGTGTGTGACCAGGGGCTCGCAGCGTTGAACCGTCTCGGGCTCGACACGGCCCTGGCGACCCCCCCGGCGCCGGATAGCGTCTCCGAGCTGCTCGAGGAGGAGATGGGAGAGCTCGTGGACTCCGCCGACTGGTGGTCACCGGTCGATGTGCCGCGGCTTCGCCACGAGCTGGCGACTCTCGACATGAACGATGTGAACGTCCGGCGTCTTGTCGCCGGAATCGACGCGGAACTCTCCGTTGCTCCGGCCGTGGTGGTCGCGGCGTACTGCGTGCTCGAACAACACCTGCGCGCGAGTCTCCGGCCGCAGAGGGCCTGATGCCGACGGCGAGCGACCGGGCCGCCGGCCTGCCGGTCCGCCAGCATCTGGTGCCCGTTCCGTCAGCCCGGGAGCGGCACAGGCGGAGATCCCGGCGGCGGAATTATCGGCGGACCACTCCGGTTCTTCAGGATGAGAACGACCGTTCGCCATGCCACCGTTCGCTCCCCTGCCGCACCGCGCGATGCGGCCGCCTCGACCGGCGCCGGACGGGCCAGAGGGGGACATCCGACGGCGGTGGAGCTGGCCAGGACAGGCCGATGAGCCGATGACCTGATGAGAAGACGGACTCGCTTGGCCCTCATCGCCGGAGGGATCCTGACAGGGCTCGTGCTGGCCCTGGCCCTCGTGCTGCCTTCCTTCATCGATGTCAACCGATACCGTGGCGAGTTCGAGACCCGGATCGGCGCCATGCTCGGCCGGGATGTGCATCTCGGACAGATGCAGCTGCGATTCCTGCCTGATGTCGTCATCGACGTGCGCGACCTTGGCATCGGCGCCCTGCCGTCGGAGGGCGAGGGCGACCTGCTCACCGCGGCTCGCCTGCGTCTGGGCGTGCGGCTGCTGCCGCTACTTCACGACAAGGTCGAGATCACATCCGTGCGACTGGAGAAGCCCGTACTCATCGTGGACCGGGACGCCAGTGGCGCGTTCAACATCGAGCGACTGATCGCGGCCGGCCCGGAACAGGAATCTCCCGACAGCGCGGCCGGTGACACGACGAACTTCGCGGTCGATTCTCTGTACATCACCGGCGGCACACTCACCATCAGAGACTCGGCACTGGCGCCGGGCCGTACCCTCACCCTGGGTCTCGAACAGATCGATGCCCAGGTGAACCATCTGGCTCCTGATCGCCCCGTGGAGGTGAACCTGACCACGCGGCTGGCCGGGCAGCCTGACGCACAGGTCGAGATCCAGGGGTCTGCCGGACCGCTTCAGCCTGATGCGGGCCACCCGTTCACCGCCGATCTGCGTGTGGAGCTGTCGGGGCTCGGTCTGGAGCCTCTCGGCCCCTGGTGTGAGGCGCTCACCGGCTTCTCCCTCCCCCCGGGAACGCTGGGATTGATCGGTGCCGCCCGGTACGCGGGACCGGACGACGGTGACCTGTCGCTGGAGTCACTCGACATCGATCTGGGCCGGTCGCACCTGGCGGCCACCGGAACCGTTCACCTGGCCTCGGGTTCCATCGAGGCCGGCGTGACCGCCCGCGAGATGGAGATCGACCCCGATGAGGTCCGGGATCTTCTGGGCGGTGTCGGAGTGGCGTGGCCCCTGCCGCCGGATGTCGTCGGTAAGGCGCCGGTGACCGGAAGCGGGACCGTCCGGTTGCAACTGGACCGATCGGGACCGCGGCTTGCGAGCCTGTCGGCGAAACACGTCAAGATTGCCGGCGGCGAGATCAACCTGCGCCGCCACGCCGATGGCGCATGGAATATCGCGTCCCTGTGGGAAGCGGACGGGGTCAGTCCCAAGGCGACCACACCTCCTCGCCTGGAGATCGAAGGCCTTCATGTCAAGGACACGCGCCTGCGAATCCGCGACGATCTGACACCGGGCGCCCACCCGGTCGTGATCACCGACCTCGACATCACACTCGACTCGTTGCCCGTGGCGGCACCGGCACGGGTGAGGCTCAGCGCGGCCGTGGACCCGGGCGGGGGCAACCCGGCGCCCATCGGGGCGGAAGGCACCATCGGGCCGGTGGGCGACGACGGGGTCGTGCCGGTGAACCTGACCGTCCGGGCCAGCCACTTTCCTGTCGCGCCACTCGGGCCGTACGCGGAACCCTACCTGGCGGTGGAGACAACCGCCGGCATGGTGAACCTGGAGGCCAAGGTCAAGGGACGGGTGCCGGAAGCGTTCGACAGTTCCGGTACCATCGACCTTGACCAGCTCGTCGTGACGCTCGCCGGGCCGACAGGGTCGAGCAGGCCCACCCACCTCGACCTGGGCATCGCGTTCGATCTCACCGCCACCCACGGCGCAGACGACGTGACCTTCCGTGACCTGACGGTGACGACAGGGGATGAGTCCCTCGGCATGTCAGGTCGCCTAGACAGATCCGGCGGGACGATGCGAGTCGATGCCACCCTGCGACCAAGTACCATCAGCGCCGACCGGATCGCGGAGCTACTGGCCATGTTCGACTACGATCCCGGCTTCTCTTTTTCTTCCACCCGGCCGGTGCAGCTGGAGGGACGCCTGACCGGACCGCTGAGCGGCCCCACCGCACCGACCGTCACGGGGCGGCTCCGCCTCGACGGGTTCACGTTTCGCCACCCGGTGATGACAGCTCCCATGGAGAAGGTCCGCGCCACGATCCAGGTGGACGGAGAGCAGGTCAGCATCGAGGATTTCTCCGGCGCCATCGGTGGCAGCGATCTGTCCGGGAATGCCACGCTCTCGGGATTTGACGCACCCGATGTCCGGTTCGACCTGCACTCGCGACACGCCGATTTCTGGGAATTGATGTCGTTTGTCAGCACCGATACGACGACCCCGGCAGCACCCCAGGCCCGTGGCACCGACGATGCCAGCGCTCTCCTGGACGCCGTCACGGCGCAGGGCAAGCTGACCATCGACGACGGGTCCTTCCAGGCCCTGGCGTTCTCCAGCTTGTCCGCCGGTCTGGGTCTGCGTGGCCAGGTCATCACGCTCGATCCCCTGGAGATGGACCTGTACGGCGGACACTTCACGGGCAACGCTCGCCTGGACGAGACGGTGACGCCGCCCCGCTTCCGGATCGTGACCACCGCCACCGATGTCGATGTCTCACCGCTCCTGGCCGACAACCTCGACCTCGGCGACCTGCTGTCGGGACGTTTCTCGGGTCAGGTGAGTGTTCGCGGGGCCGGGACCGACTACGACACGATCGTCTCGGGTCTGACAGGAGACGGCAAGGTCGAGATCCGGGATGGTCGCGTCGGTCAGCTCGATGTTCTCGGCATTCTCTCGAAGGCCTCCGGCGTGTTCGGCGAGCAGACTCTGCAGAAACTCTCTCGCAAGATCGAGAAGGAGGGCACGGAGTTCAGCCGCATGACAGGGAGCCTGGAGCTGTCCAGCGGAACGCTGCGCAGCAACGACCTCCGACTGGACTCGCCGGACGTGACGATCCGGGGCAAGACATCCGTCGATCTCCTGGGTGCAACCATGAACGGCAAGTTCAAGGTCCTGCTGTCTGCGGACCTCAGCCGGTCGATGCGGCAGGAGAAGAGCCGGGCCGCCGAGGTGTTCTGGGATTCGCACGAGGAGCGGGTGAATGTGCCGCTGGCACTCTCAGGACCGTTCGCCTCGCCGTCTCCGAACATCGACTGGAAGACGGCCACCCACAATCTCGCCCGCACCAAGGGGCGCGAGGCGCTGAAGAGCCGTCTCGGAAAGTTCGGGGCTCTCCTGGATCGAGACAAGGGAGCCAGTTCCGCACCGCAAGCGTCCAGCCCCCAGGCAAGTTCAGGAACCCCCACCGCCGGAATCACCGCGGGCGACAGTTCCCGGTCGGCGCTGACCGGTGCCGGTCCGCCGTCGGCGCCACGACCCTCTTCAGCCCAGGCAGCCACATCCGGCTCAGAAGCCCAGACCACTCCCCTCCCCGGCAGCGGGCCCACCCCATCAACTGCCCGGACACCGGCCGGCACGCCTCCTGCCATGACCATCGAGATCACACGCACCCACTGGAGCGGCAACTTCCTGCTCAAATCCCTGGTCGTGGAGGGGCGAGCCGTCGGTGCCACCATCGATCATCTCAGCGCCCAGGTCACCGACGCGTCGGGACGCACCATCCAGACCTTTGACCGGGTCGAGGCCGGCCCACCGGCGCCCTCGCGATCCTGGTCCTTCAAGGTCTCCGGCAAGAAACTGGTCGGCGGGCACAGCCCCTTCACCGTGCGCATCGTCGCCCATGACACGGCCGGCACCACCACCGAGATCACCACCCAGGTTCGCCGCTGACAGGTGACGCCGGTCGGCGCGATCGCGCCGACCCCTCGTCGACGGCGAGGGTGCATGGTAGTGTGCCGGACCGGCAAGATCTGTTTCTCTCCAGGGCCGGCTCCGCCGAGAACACATGACCCTCACTCCGGATCTCATCATGGCGCTGGCAGCGCTGGCCATCGTGGCCCTGGCGGCCGACAAGGTCGGGGCCTTCTTCGGCCGGCTGCGACTCCCTCTGATCACCGGTTTTCTGTTCACCGGTGTCCTGGCCGGGCCACACGGTCTCGATCTGATCCGCAGCTCCGCGATCGGTCATCTCCATGTCGTCAGCGAGACGACCATCGCCTTCATCGCGTTCGCCGCCGGCTCGGAACTGGATCTCGGCGACCTCAAGCACCGGTTGAGAAGCATCCGCTGGGTGTCCACGGGGCTGGTCGTGGTCACCTTCAGCAGCACGGTTGTCGCGACGCTGCTGGTAGCGGACGCTCTGCCGTTTGCCCGCGCGCTGCCGGCCACCGAGCGGTGGGCCGTGGCACTCCTCGCCGGCGCCGTTCTCGTGGCGCGTTCTCCGTCGTCCGCCATCGCGGTGGTGAACGAGCTGCGGGCGCGGGGCCCGTTCACCGGCATGGTGCTGGGCGTCACCGTCGTCATGGACGCGGTGGTCATCGTCCTCTTCGCCGCCAGCTCGTCAATGGCCGACGCCTTGCTCGCCGGACAGGCGTTCGATCTCCAGGTCCCCCTGCTTGTGCTGGGCGAGATCGTGGTCTCTCTCGGGCTGGGGTTCCTGCTCGGCAAGGTCCTGCCGTCGCTGGTGGGCGGGTCGCGCCATCAGACGGTTCGTGCGGGTCTCCTTCTGGCCACGGGTCTTCTGAACTTTTCCGGGGCCGATCTGGTCCGGACCCTCAGTCGCGCTCGACTGTCGGTGGACATCCTCATCGAACCGTTGCTGGTCTGCATGGTGGCGGCGTTCGTGTCCACGAACTTCACATCGCACACCGGCAGGGTCCGGGAGGTCGTCGAGTCCGCCGGACCGACCGTGTAGGTGGTCTTCTTCACGCTGGCAGGGGCATCACTGGATATCGGCGTTCTGGCAGGAACCTGGCAGGTCGCCCTGATCCTGTTCGGCGTCCGGCTCGCATCCATCGTCGTGGGGTCGGCGGTGGGTGGCATGCTGGCCGGGGACCCCGCCCGCTTCAATCGCGTCGGCTGGATGAGCTTCGTCACCCAGGCGGGCATCGGGCTTGGACTGGCGGAGGAGATCGCTGGCGAGTTCCCGACCTGGGGCGGCTCCCTCTCGGCCGTCATCGTCGCCATCATCGTCATGAACCAGGTTGTCGGGCCTCCCCTGTTCAAGTGGGCCCTGCACCTGGTCGGAGAGGCCCGCTCTGTCGACGACGTCGCCCGCGACCGCGACCTCTCCCGGGCGGTGATCGTGGGGTGGGACGCGCAGGCCATCGCCGTGGCCCGGCAGCTCACCGTCCACGGCTGGGAGGTCGCTGTCGCCTCTCGCAAGGTCAACGCGGAAGAGGCAGTGCCAGGTTCTCCGGCCACACTCACACCGCTGTCGGACCTGACCACCGAGGGTCTGCGCGCTGCCGGCGCGGACCGTGCAGACACCCTCGTGGGTCTGCTCACGGACGAGGAAAACACGCACCTCGTGGAGATGGCGCGGGCCTCGTTCCCGTCGGCTCACCTGGTCGTGCAGATCCATGATCGAGACCGGGCCGCGACCCTGGCAGGTGATGGTGTGGTGGTCATCGACCCGGAGACGGCCATCGTGAATCTACTGGACCACCTGGTGCGCACGCCGGCAGCGACCTCGCTCCTGCTCGGTGAGGACCCGGGGCAGGACGTCACGGATCTGCAGGTCGGCAACGTCGCGCTCCGGGGCGTGGCGGTGCGCGATCTTCATCTTCCGCTGGACATCCGGGTGCTCTCGATCCAGCGCCGCGGCGCCCGCCTCATTTCCCATGGACACACCCGGCTCGCCGTCGGAGATCAGGTCACCGTGGTCGGGAGTGCGGCGAGTCTGCGCGAGGTGGCGTTCCTGTTCGAGTCCTGAGAAGCGGACCCGTCACGGGCGAGCACGCGGGATCCACTCTCTCCGCCCCCTCGCCTGATGGAGATCGCCAGGCATCTCGCTCGATGACGATCCTGGCCAGCTCAGCGGGTCCGTCCATGGGACCGGCGATGCGAGCGGCTCGTGCGCGGCACACCGGAACTCGGTCCCGGGAGCCGATGCGGTGGCGTCGTCAGAGTCGCCGGTCCCGGGGCTGGAATCGAACGGGGTGAGCTGACCGTCTGCCCATCACCGGCGAGGAGGCGGTCGATGAGTGCGCGGGCGGCGTCGATGAGGGCCTGGGCGTCGGCCGGATCGATCTTCTTGCCACTCTGCGCCTCGACCGCGTGGATGAAGGCCACGAGATTGTTGATGGCGACCTCGGTCTGGCCGGCGAGGAGCTTTCGCAATGCGTTGTCCAGCTTGGCCAGCAGACTGATGGCGGTTCCGGGGCGGAGCCCCAGGCTATCCACCAGGGCCTGCAGGTCCGCCAGCTCGTCGGCCGGGGTTCGGGCGAGCTGGAACTCGAACGACCCCACGTCGCAGATCGCCAGACCATCGCCGTCCCCGTCCACCGGCCGAGGGCCACCTGCCTGATCGGCATCGAGGGCCACGCCTCCGGGATCCATGCATCCGGCCGGATCTCCCGAATCCACCGCCAGGCTGCCAGGGAGCGGCGCGTAGGTCTGTGTTGGCCCACCGTTGTCGGCGAGCGGCCCGAGAATCTCGGTGAACGTGACGGCAGGGTCGACCTCACGATCGCCCGCACCGGTCACCGGACAGCCGGCACCCAGCCCGAAGAGATTGTAGTCGTCCGAGAGAACGAAGCCGGAACAGTCTCCCGACACGTTGGCGAGGACGATGCTGTTGGCCACGCGGGTCAGTCCAAATGCCCGCACACCGCCGGTGAACAGGGTCGACATGTTCTCGCTGACCGTGGTGTTGGCCATCTCGAGAACGGACCCCGAGGCGGTGAAGACACCACCCACCGACAGCGCCTCGTTGCGGGCGACGGTGCTGTTGAGAACCGTCCCCACGGCTGACGGGTTCAGCACCAGGCCGCCACCCAGGCCACGGACGGCGACATTGTGGCTCAGGGTGCTGTCGAGAACGACGGCACTCCCCGACGAGCCGATGAACAGACCGCCTCCATTGTCGGCCGAGTTGTGAACGATGGCGGCACGGAGGAGCGTCACGGTGCCGACGGTGGAGAGAATACCGCCGCCCGAACCATTCACCATGTCGAAGTCGCGAATGACGCTGTCGGCAACGATCAGGTCACGGCGTGCGCCGGTGAATCCACTTCCCTGCAGGTCGACGCCCCGGAATCCTTCCTGCCGGCTGTCACCTGCCAGGGTGAGCGCCGTGAGCGCCACCTCGATATCGGCGGCCGAGGGATCCACCGCGACCGGCGTCGATGCCCGGCCCGCCGCGAGGATCAGAGTGGCACCGGCGCCGGCGCCGGCGATCTGCAGCGACTCGCGCAGAGCGCCGAGTCCGTCCACTCGCGCGAGGTCCGACGGCAGGAGCGCGTAGGTCCCCGGCCCGAGAACGACGACGTCGGCACCGATCTGTCCCGGCGCGCAATCCAGAGAACCCACGGCGCCGTTGGTGTTGGCCGACAGGACCGCCTCGTCGAGAGTACAGACGCCATCGCCGACATCACCGAGTCCGGAGAACGGCTGGACCGAGGTGACAATGATCTCGGCCGCAACAACGCGGGACGACATCCCGGCGGTGAGCATGACGGCGGACAGAAGAGCAACGGCGAAAGGCCGCATGTTCCGCCTCCCAGTTTCGGCGGGGGTTAGGGTGCGTCCGTTCTCCCGATCCTCAAGCTGGGCCCTCGTCGCTCTCGATGCAACCCTTTGACCCATAAAAATTTACGGTGTAACGACTTGGTCAGTGATGTGACGCTGTCGTACTGTCGTTCGGAGCCTGAACGCGCGATCAGATCCCGAAGTGGCGACCCGGGAACACCCGCGGCGAGCCTGTCCGCGGCCTCCCGGCATCACCCTTCAATGTCACCGGCCAAGGGAGTAGAATGAGCCCCGGAAATCTTGCCGGATTCGTCCGGGATGAATGGACGTCGCGGGTGCGGCCCACCAGCCTGGAAGCGCGAATCTGGACGGGTGAGAAGGGATCAGAGAGAGATGGCACAAGGCACGGTGAAGTGGTTCAACGATGCAAAGGGATTCGGTTTCATCAGCCTGGATGATGGTTCCAGCGATGTGTTCGTGCACCACTCGGCCATCCAGATGGACGGCTTCAAGACCCTGGCCGAGGGCCAGAAGGTCGAGTTCGACGTGGTCGACGGCCCGAAGGGGCCTGCGGCGGAGAACGTCCGTCCGATCTGATCCCGGTGCGCCCGCCTGAGCCGCCGCGCGGCGATAAGACGGCGACCCTCGAGATCGGTATTGCAATTCCCCCGGGGTCGCCCGGGTGCCCCCCGGCCCGGGCGTTTCATCCGGCACCACGCCCCGGCGTCAGGGCGTGATCAAACCGCCGGTCCGGAAAGCGCTCGTGTCCCCGTCCATCTGCGAGCCCACGGATGTGCCACACGAGGCGCAACGGTATTCGAACTTGTTGCCACCCGGCAGGACGAGCAAGAGGCGCTTGCGCACCGGGCGGGAAGACTTGCAGCGAGGACAGTACAGTTCGCTGGCTTCCAGCGAGCGGTAGGACGACGGATCGCGCGGCTGCATTGTTCTCTCCATCTCGACAGACTCCAGGCCGGTCTCCATTATGACACGGCCTCCCGGTGTCCGGACCCACCCCGGGGCCACACGTCCCCGGCGGCCAGCCACCATCGCCGCCGCGCCATGAGTGCCCGGATGGACACGGGGGATGTAGAATGCTCGCGCCCGACGGGATGCAGTGACGCGACCCGGTCGAGGGGGGGCTTTCCGGTGACCCTGTCGAATGGACCCCGGCTCGGACCGTACGAGATCATCGCCCCGGCCGGAGCCGGCGGCATGGGAGAGGTGTACCGGGCGCGGGATACCCGGCTGGCGCGCGACGTGGCCATCAAGGTGCTGCCGGAACACCTTTCCGACCATCCCGACCTGCGTGCCCGCTTCGAGCGTGAGGCACGCGCCGTCTCCTCGCTGAACCATCCGCACATCTGTACGCTCCACGACATCGGCCACGAGGACGGCATCGACTACCTGGTGATGGAGTACCTCGAGGGACAGAGTCTGGCTGCCCGTCTCGAGACCGGGGGCCCACTGCAGGGCGATGAGCTGCTCGGCATCGCCACGCAGATCGCCGAGGCCCTGGACACCGCTCACCGTCAGGGACTCGTTCACCGGGACCTGAAGCCGGGCAACATCATGCTCACCCCGTCGGGCGCCAAGGTGCTGGACTTCGGCCTGGCCAAGATGGCCGCGTCCGGCCCGACAGCCGGCGACAGGACGGCGATCCTGCCGTTGACCTCCGCACCGACGGTGGCCGGAAGAGAGGCCGCCGGGACACCGTCGCCGCTGACCGCCGCCGGGACGATTCTGGGCACGTTTCAGTACATGGCGCCGGAGCAGATCGAGGGGAAGGAAGCCGACGTCCGCAGCGATATCTTCGCGTACGGTGCCACCCTCTACGAGATGGCCACGGGCCAGCGCCCCTTCCAGGGCGAGACCCAGGCCTCGCTCATCGCCTCGATCCTCAAGGATGATCCCCGATCCATCGCGTCATCCCGGTCGCGCGCTCCCGGCGGACTGGATCGCCTCGTCCGCAACTGCCTGGCCAAGAATCCGGCTGACCGGCGTCAGACCATGCGCGACGTGCTGCTCGATCTCCGCGCTCTCGCGGATGCGGACGACGCCGGCCACACTCCGGACGCCGGGCATCCATCCAGCACTCGCGCCGCCGTTACCTCGCGGTCGGCCAGGGGGGCCTGGGCGGTCGCCACCCTGGCCCTCGCCGTGGCCGCACTCACTGCCGTGGCCTGGTGGACCGGCCGGCCGGCGCCGCTCGCCCCGGCCGCGGTGATCCGCTCCTCCGTCGAGGCGCCTGACGGCATGACGTTCCAGTTCGAAGGCCCCAACGCCGGCGCGGTCACCGTGTCACCAGACGGACGTTTTCTGACCTTTTCCGCCACCAGCACCGATGGCATCCGGCGACTCTAGCTGCGCCGCCTGGACAAGATGGAGGCAACAGCCATTCCCGAGTCCGACAACGGCCAGTACCCGTTCTGGTCCCCAGATTCACGCTTCATCGCCTTCTTCGCGTCCGGCAAGCTGAAGAAGGTCTCGACCACCGGCGGCCAGGTGATCACGCTCTGTCGGGCGGCCAACGCACGCGGCGGAACGTGGGGATCCGCGGGCACCATCCTGTTCACGCCCCATTGGCGGCGCCAGCCGATCTTCCGGGTTCCCGCCGACGGCGGCGAGCCGGTGGCCGTGACGCAGCTCGACGCGACCCGCAACGAGACGACCCATCGCTGGCCGTGGTTTCTGCCGGACGGCCGCCATTTTCTGTTCCTGGCCGGCAGCCACATCGTCAAGTCGACCAGCGGCGACAACGCCATCTATCTGGGTTCCCTGGACTCCGACGAGACCCGTCTGCTGTTTCGGGCTCGCTCCGCCGCGGTCTTCGCCGCCGGCCAGATCCTGTTCTCACGCGGCGGGTCGCTGGTGGCCCGGCCGTTCGAACCGGACCGTCTGGCGTTCACCGGCGACGAACGCACTCTCGTCACCGGCGTGCAGTACGAGCGTACCTACTTCCAGGGTGTGTTCGGGGTCTCCGCCGCCGGCCTCCTGGCGTACCATGCCGGCAACACACGGACGGTGAGTAATCTGGTCTGGATGGACCGCGACGGCGGCATCACTCCCCGCTGGGCGAATGGCGGCAACGAGTTGTTTTTCATCGCGCCGGATCACACGCTCATGGAGGTGGGCGTCTCCTTCACACCCGAGCTGACTCTGGAGGCACCTCGACCCCTGTTCGATTCGGAGGTGCGCATCGACGACACAGCGTGCTACGACGTGACCCCCGACGGCAAGCGTTTTCTCATCAACCGCCTGCCCGCGAATCAGGGTGCCGCCTCGATCACACTCATCAGCGGATGGACCTCGCTGCTACCCGTGGAATGAAGCCGACGGCGCCCCGGCCCCGGTCGCCCTGGCTGACACGCAACGTCGTCGGTCTGGGGCTGGCCAGCCTGTTCAACGATGTCTCGTCCGAGATGGTGGTGCCGCTGCTGCCTTTCTTTCTGACGTCGGTTCTCGGCGTGGGGCCGCTGGCCCTGGGCTGGATCGAGGGTGGCGCCGACGCTGTCGCCAGCCTGCTGAAGCTGCTCTCCGGACGGGTGGCGGACCGTCTCGGGCGTCACCGCCCGCTGGTTCTTGCCGGCTACGCCGTGTCGGTGCTGGCCCGGCCGTTCGTCGCTACCACGACGACGGCCGCCCAGGTGCTCGGCGTGCGCCTGGTCGATCGCGCCGGCAAGGGCGTGCGAACCAGTCCGCGGGACGCCCTGCTCGCGCGGTCGGTCAAGCCGGCACGACGCGGCAGCGCCTTCGGATTCCACCGGGCGATGGATCATGCGGGCGCGGTGATCGGGCCCCTGATCGCCTTCTCGCTCCTGTCGGCGGGCGGCATGGCCGTGCGATCCATCTTCTGGTGGTGCGCGCTGCCCGGACTGCTGGCCGTGGTCTGTCTCGCCGTGTTCGTCCGAGACCGGCCCGCCCGTCTCGACGACACCGATGACACGCGGCCGACATCTGACGGGCTCCCTCGTGCGGACTCCGAACGCGCACTCACGCCGGCGGGCGAGACCGCCCCGGCTGCGCCGGCTGTCCCGTCGACGTGGCGGCCGCCGGTCGGGCTGGGCATCCTGCTGGTCCCTCTGGGCCTGTTCAGCCTGGGAAACGCCAGCGATCTGTTTCTCCTGCTGAAGGCCAGCGAGTCCCGTTCTCCACTGATGACCCTGCCGCTGCTGTGGATGGCGTTCCACGTGGTCAAGTCGGTCTCGTCGGTCATCGGTGGGCGACTCGCTGACCGGTTCGGCCGGCGGCGCCTCATCGTCTCGGGATGGCTGGTCTACGCCGCGGTCTACGCCGGGTTCGCGCTGACGACGCAGATCGCCATGGTGTGCGCCCTTTTCATCGTCTATGGCCTCTACCACGGTCTGACCGAGGGAGCGGAGAAGGCCCTGATCGCCGATCTCGCCCCGGCGACACGTCACGGAGCCGCGTTTGGCTGGTACCACGTCACTCTCGGAGCTGGAGCCCTGGCGGCGAGTGTGCTGTTCGGCGGCCTCTGGCAGGGGTTCGGAAGCGCCACGGCCTTTGCCGCAAGCAGCGGCCTGGCGCTGGCGGCCGCCGCATGGCTCGGCTTCTCCCCGCGCCACACGATCCGGTCCGGCCCGATGGACTCACCCGGCCTCGGTTGATGCCGTGGATCGACAACCGGGGCAACGGCCCGCCTCCGGTCAGAGAGTCGACGGGGCGGCCTCAGCCAAGCAGATGGCGCAGGGCTTCGTCGAGGCGCGGGTGCCGGAACAGATGACCCGCGGCCTCCAGACGGGCAGGTCGAACCCGATGGCTGACCAGCAGCAGGGCGTCGGCCATCTCTCCGAACGCGAGCCGGGCCACGATCGCGGGCATCGGGAGCATCGCGGGACGCGACAGCACCCGCGCGAGCGTGCGAGAGAATTCCGCGTTGGTCACGGGTGACGGCGAGACGGCATTGATCGGACCGCTCCACTCCGGTTCGGCCAGCGCCTTCGTGATGACCGTGACGGCGTCGTCGAGCGCGATCCAGCTCATGAACTGACGACCGTTTCCGATCCGACCACCGAGGCCCAGCCGGAACGGCGGCAGCATGCGCGCCAGAGCGCCGCCGCCGGTGTCGAGGATGACCCCGAACCGCAGGTGGATGACCCGGGCGCCACACGCGCGGAGCGGCTCGGCGGCCGCCTCCCAGTCCGCGCAAACCGAGGCCAGAAACCCCGAACCGGCCGGATGGGTCTCGTCCAGGACCACATCACCTCGATCCCCGTAGAAACCCACTGCCGACGCCGCCACGAGGACCGGCGGCGGATGCCGGAGCCGGGCGAGGGCCACACAGAGAAGCCGGGTTCCCTCGACCCGGCTGGCCCGGATACGCTGCTTCTTGCGCGCCGTCCAGCGTCCCGAGCCGATATTCTCCCCGGCGAGGTGAACCACGGCGTCGAGATCATCGAGGCGATCCAGATCGACGGCGCGTGCGGCCGGATCCCAGGACACCGCATCCGGACCGACCGGTCCCGGCGGCCGGACCAGGCGGACCACCCGGTGGCCGTCCCGCCTGAGACCGCCGGTGAGAGCCGAGCCAACCATGCCGCTGGCCCCGGTCACGAGAATCTTCACGACCGGAGGATACTCCAGCCGGAGGCGTCACACCCCTTCGTTGCTTGTGAGACGCCGCGCCGGCCATGTTATGCTCCGGATGACCCTGTCGGGGCACTCCACCCCGGCTGATGGCCCACGCAGATCCGCCCACGAAACGGCGGAAAGATGTCTCGGAACCATCTCATGACGAACCGTTCAGACAGCGAGCGAGAAGCTCTCTCGCGGGCCATCCTGGATGCCACCGCCGACGGACTGCTGGTCGTGGACGCTTCCGGCAAGGTCATCCGGTCCAACGCGCGCTTCGCGCGCATGTGGCGGATCCCGGACGACCTTCTCGCCTCGCAGGATGATGACGCCCTTCTGGCCCACGTCGTGGACCAGCTTGTCGATCCCCGCTCGTTTCTCGCCAAGGTGGAACAACTCTACGCGTCCCGGAAGATCGACGTCGACACCCTTCACTTCAAGGACGGCCGGGTGTTCGAACGATACTCCGCTCCGCTGCTGGTGGCGGACCAGCTCGCCGGGCGGGTCTGGTCCTTCCGCGACCTGACGGAACGATTCCGCTCGCGGGAGGCGCTCGCGATCAGCGAGGAACGGTTCCGCACTCTCTACAACACGGCTCCCGTGATGATGCACTCCATCAACGCGGACTCGCGCATCGTCGAGGTCAACAACCACTGGCTCGAGTCAATGGGCTACACCCGGGAGCAGGTGATCGGGCGTACCGCAACCACTTTCGTCACCGAGGAATCGCGAACAATCCTCGACACGGAGGTCCTGCCCCGCTTCTTCCGCGAGGGTCGCACCGACGACTTCCCGGTCCAGATGCTGAGGGCCGATGGCGACATCCTCGACGTTCGACTCACGGCGCGCGCCGAGTTCGCCCCCGATGGTAGCTTTCACCGTTCGTTCACGGTACTGGTCGACGTCACCGATCGTCTCCGGGCTGAGCGCGAGAAGGAGCAGCTCCAGGCGCAACTCCAGCAGGCGCAGAAGATGGAGAGCCTGGGTGTTCTGGCCGGTGGCATCGCCCACGATTTCAACAATCTGCTCGTCAGCATCATGGGTAACGCCGATCTTGCCCTGATGCGGATGGAGGACGGTTCGCCCGGCCGCCGGAACATCGATGAGGTGATGAAAGGCTCCCATCGCGCCGCCGACCTCTGCAAGCAGATGCTCGCCTACTCCGGCAAGGGGCGATTCCAGCCTCGCGCCCTGAACATCGCCGCGATCATCGAGGAGATGACTCATCTGCTCGAGGTCTCGATCTCGAAGAGGGCCCGGATCGTCTGCGATTTCGCGCCAGATCTCCCGGCCGTGGAGGCGGATGCCACACAGCTCCGGCAGGTGGTCATGAACCTGATCACGAACGCATCGGATGCGATGGAGGACAACGCGGGGATCATCAACCTGGCCACCGGAACGGTGCATTGCGACCGGAGTTATCTCAGCAGGCTACTCGTCAATGAGGAGCTCATCCCGGGAGATTATGTGTTTCTGGAGGTGACCGATTCGGGCAAGGGGATGGACGAACACACTCGCCAGCGCATATTCGACCCGTTCTTCACCACGAAGGCGACCGGTCGAGGCCTCGGGCTCGCCGCCACCCTGGGCATCGTCCGGGCCCACCACGGCACCATCAAGGTGTACAGCGAGCCGGGCCATGGCACGACATTCAAGGTTCTTCTTCCCGCCTCCCGGTCCAGGGCAGAGCAGGCGGACCGGGTGCCGCCGGCGAGCCGGTCTCGGCGGCTCTCCGGCACGGCGCTGGTCGTGGATGATGAGCCGGCCGTCCGCGATCTGGCCCGGCAGGTCCTCGAGCATGCAGGGCTGGATGTGATCGAGGCCGCCAGCGGGGAGCGGGCCATCGAGATCGTGCGCGAACGATCCCCGGCGATCTCCATCGTCGTGCTCGACATGACGATGCCCGGTCTCGACGGAGAGCAGACCTTCCGACGGCTGCGGACCATTCGGGGAGATCTCCGCGTCGTCCTCAGCAGTGGATACAACGCCCAGGCAGCAACCAGCCGCTTCGTCGGCAAGGGACTGGCCGGATTCGTCCACAAACCGTACCGGGCGGCGGATCTGATCGACGCCGTGGCCGACGCACTCGCGTCCCGTCACTGATTCCCGGCAGCCGGGTCGAATCGATGCGCGTGTGCCAGCGCTCGGCGGGCGGCGAGATCGAGCACCTCGCCTGGCGCCAGCTCGAAGTAGGGGTGGGCCTCGTCCTTGGCGAAGCGCGCGTGGTCATAGACGAGAACCCGACTCGAGCCGATCACCTCTGCCCGGTCTCCGTCGACGACGAGGGCCGTATCCTCATCGATACCGAGACCGAGGAGTTCCGGGTGGGCCTCAATGACCGGAAGCAGATCATCCTGACGGTCCCGGGCGATGACATGCTGGTCAATGGCCACGCCGTGCAGAAAACCGAACCCCGCCTCGTGGCCCGGCGCCATCATGATGGTGTTCCCCTCGGGGGCGCCGCGCACCAGATACGACCCCTGGATCGTCGCGCCGGCCGACGACCCGCCGATCACACCACCGCGGTCGAGAACGGCGTGGAACGCCTCCTCGGTGCTCGTCCCGGCATAGGCATCGACAAGACGCCACTGCCGGCCGCCGCCGAACCACACGCCCCGGGCCCGGTCGATGGGCGCGACGAACTCGACGGTGTCGGCCCGCTCCCGGTCCCGCGTGTGCAGCACCGACACGTCACGGAACCCGGCGTCATGAAACGGCCGCGCGAACTCCTCCACTCGGTCGTCCAGGTCACCTTCCAGTGCCGTGGGAACCACGACGATCGGAGCGCCCGGACCGCCGGCCAGTTCCATGAAGCGCTTCAGAATCTCCGGGCTGCGCATGCCGCCCCCGACGATGACCAGGTGGCCGTGTGCCGGCCCGACCCGAGGCGCCGGCGCCGCGACACCGGGCGGTTCGACAGCGGCAACGAGCAACACCAGGATGACGATGGCTCGCGCATGGCGGCGGTTCATGGCCGCGATCCGACTTCCGGCCGGCCCACACACGCCCCGCGCCTCGGACCGGTCACTCACCGGGTGCCATGAAGGGATACACCACCGAGGTCGGCGGAACGAAGGTTTCCTTGATGGAACGGGGACTGACCCAGCGAACGAGGTTCAGGTAGCTGCCGGCCTTGTCATTGGTTCCGGATGCCCGGCTCCCCCCGAACGGCTGCTGGCCCACCACCGCGCCGGTCGGCTTGTCATTGATATAGAAGTTGCCCGCCGTGTTGACCAGGGCATCCCGGATCTTGCGGATGGCGGCACGGTCCTGTGCGAACACCGCCCCGGTCAGACCGTAGGTCGAACCGGAATCACAGATCGACAGCGCCCGATCGAGATCGGCGTCCCTGTAGACATGGATGGTCAGGACCGGGCCGAAGATCTCTTCCCGGAGCAGCTTGAAGTCCGGCCTGCGCGCCAGGATCACCGTTGGCTCGATGAAGTAGCCCCGGCGGGCGTCACACTTTCCTCCGATCAGGATACGCGCCTCGTCAGAACGTGACGCGTACTGGATGGCACGCTTGATCGAATCGAACGCATTGCGATCGATGACGGCATTGACGAAATGGGTGAAGTCCGCCGGATCACCCATGGACAGCCTGGCGGTCTCGGCGAGAAGCCGTCGCTCGACCCGCGGCCAGATGGAGCGGGGAATGAAGGCACGAGAGGCCGCGGAACATTTCTGCCCCTGGTATTCAAATGCACCGCGCACCAGCGCCGTGACCAGCGCCGGAACGGATGCCGACCGGTGCGCGAAGACGAAGTCCTTTCCCCCGGTCTCCCCCACGATACGCGGATACGACCGGTATCTTCTGATGTTGCGGCCCACCGTCTCCCACATCCCCTGGAATACCTCCGTGGAGCCAGTGAAGTGGATGCCCGCCAGGTCGGGGCTCGCCAGCGCCGGGTCGCCGACCTCCCCGCCCGATCCCGGGACCATGTTGATGACCCCGGGCGGCAACCCCGCCTCCTCGAGCAGATCCATGAGATGGTGCGCGGTATACACGGCCGTGGACGCCGGCTTCCAGAGAACGACGTTGCCCATCATGGCCGGGGCCGTCGGCAGATTGCCCGCAATGCTGGTGAAGTTGAACGGCGTGACGGCGAACACGAATCCTTCCAGTGGCCGATGCTCCATCATGTTCCAGCAACCGGGCGAGGAGTCCGGTTGCTCGTCGTAGATCCTTTCCATGTACTCGGCGTTGAACCGCCAGAAGTCGATCAGCTCACAGGCGGCATCGATCTCGGCCTGGTGGACATTCTTCGACTGGGACAGCATCGTCGCGGCGTTGAGCACCTGCCGGTGCCGCCCGGCCAGCAACTCCGCTGCCTTGAGGAAGATGGCGGCGCGGTCCGACCACGGCATGGCAGCCCACCGCGGACGCGCCTCCAGCGCCGCGCGGATCGCCCGGTCCACCTCCTTCTTCCGACAGCGGTGCCAGGTGGCGAGAACGTGAGCATGGTCGTGGGGCATCACCGCCTTCGCCAGCCGGCGCGTTCGCACCTTCCGGCCGCCGATACGCGCCGGAATATCGATGGTCTTGTTTGACAGACGGTTCAACTGCTGCCGGATCTCGCGGCGCTCCGGGCTCCCGGGAGCGAATTCCAGAACCGGTTCGTTGTACGGGGCGGGAACGGTCAACGCGCCGTTGGACATGGACGCTCTCCTCGCATTGGATGTCGATGTCTTGTGCCGGGCGGGTCATTCTAGCAGGCGGAGCCGTGCGCGGGACCTGACCGTGCGCCTTGCGGCACAGATGGGAGCTCACGGTCTGGAAGCGACCACGGCGCCCTGAGGCAGATCGATCAGTGTTTTCTGCGATACAGCCCGTCGAAGACCGTGTGCCATGTCTTGCCGGCGTCCGCTGACTCTTCCCAGTGCTGGCGAATGGTACCGTCCTCCTTGCTGGACCATGTGATGCGGTCGCGCGCCCCCTTGCCGTCGCGGCCGGGGGAATCGCCGGAGAGGATCATCTTGCCGTCGTGGAATCCACCGCTGAGATCGAGCGTCGTGCCGTTGCGCCAGACCCAGAACTGGTGCCACTTCCCGGTGGAAGGATTGAAGAAGTTCAAGCTGGTCCCGGCACTTCCCTGACTGCCGACCCATTTTTCCTGCAGAACACACCCGTCCAGGATCGGTGTGATGCTGTTGGTGCCCGCCTGCTTGTCGCCGGCGAATACGTTCAACTCTCCGACCCAGAAATCGAACTGATGAGATCTCTCATCCGCACATGGTGTCGCCACCCGGGTTGCCGCAGGAACCTGTGAGAGGAGCAGCATCGCCCCCGCCAGCACATACCCTCCTGAAGAAACACGCATGATCTCCTCCGGTTCGGAACCGCGTTCGACCCAGGCTACCCCTCGCGAGTCGCGCGTCAAGGGATCTGCGTCCGTCGGCTGCGGTGCCCACGCCCCGACGGCAGCCGGGCCTCGAGACCGGTTTCGCCACTCTCACACCTGCCCCTGACGTGGCGCGCGGCCTCTCCAGACGGATGGTTGTGGCCTGCCAGGTCGCCCGGTATAGTGCGGCGAACCGGGTTACGATCCCCGCTCGCCGCGCACCAGAAACCGCGCGTCAGGAGGTGGCAATGATTGCGCTCACGTCACTTGTGCTTCCCATCCTGCTGTCCGCCGTACTCGTCTTCGTGGTCAGCTCGATCATTCACATGGTGCTGCCCTACCACCGGGGAGACTTCAGTCAGCTCCCCGCGGAGGACGACCCTGAAGCTCACCTTCGACGGCCTGCTCACCGGCGGAACGTTCGGCTGGCTCTGGCCCTGAGCCGCTGACCTTCCGGGACCCCGTCGCGGGTCACCCGGTCGAGGCGACCCTCACCCATCGGGGATCATCGTTCGTGCCCATCGGGGAGATATCGTCAGGTCGTCGTCCGGCGGAAGTCTTCCGGACGAACGACCTGGGCGCCGGCGCCGGCCCGGCGATCGGGCCGGAGCGTGGATTGCATGGAGGTCTCGCCGGCCTGAAGGCCCGAGAAGAGGAGGACAGCATTCGCGACCAGCTCGCGGCCCTGCGTATCGACCGTTCGGATGACGCCGCCCACCGGCGCCACCGGCGGTCCGCGGTCTGGATCGCGCTCCTGCTGATTCTGATAGCCGCTGTCGCCCTCGTGACATGGCGATGGCGTGCGACCCCGATGGCCGAGGTGCGCGTGGTGCCGGTTCGCACCAGCAACACCGTCCCGACACGCGCCACTGTTCTCAACGCTTCCGGGTACGTCACCGCCCGGCGTCGCGCCACGGTGTCGGCGAAGCTCACGGGCAAGCTGGTGGATGTATCGGTCGAGGAGGGCGTGCCGGTGGTCGCCGGGCAG
Organism: Acidobacteriota bacterium; assembly: GCA_046757965.1. Lineage (GTDB taxonomy): Bacteria > Acidobacteriota > Polarisedimenticolia > SMYD01 > SMYD01 > JBHHZI01. Next base: position 54,287 of record JBHHZI010000001.1, read on the forward strand.
ATCCTGGCCCGGCTGGACGACTCTCTTCACCGGGCCAATCTGGACCTGGCCCGGGCGAGGCTGAGCACGGCCCGCCGAACCGTCATCGAGAGCACGTCGCGACGTCAACTGGCAGATCTCACCTACGAACGATCGGTCCGCCTGGCCACGGACGGGATCATCGGCCAGGCGGACCTCGACGAGAGCCGCACGGAACGTGAGGCCCTCTCCGCGCGTGAGGCCCGCGACCGGGACCAGGTCAAGGTGGCCGAGCGGGAGGTTGCCGTCCGCGAAGCACAGATGAAGGAGACCATCGTCCGGGCTCCGTTCGACGGCATCGTGATATCGAAGGACGCGCAGGAGGGTGAGATGGTCTCGCCGATCTCCGCCGGCGGCGGATTCACGCGGACAGGCATCTGCACCCTGGTGGACATGAACTCGCTGGAGATCGAGGTCGACGTCAACGAGGCGTACATCGCCCGTGTCAAGCGGCGGCAACCGGTCGAGGCGATTCTCGACGCCTATCCCGAGTGGAAGATCCCGGCGCACGTGATCACCACGATTCCGGCGGCTGACCGCCAGAAGGCCACGGTTCTGGTCCGGATCGGGTTCGACGCGCTGGACTCTCGCATTCTGCCCGACATGGGGGTCAAGGTGGCGTTTCGGGAATCCGGCGCGAGGAGTTCCGAGGCAGTCACGGCCGGGTTCACCATTCCGCGGGACGCGATCCGTCATGTGAAGGATCACGACGTCGTGTTCGTCTATGTCGCCGGACATGTCGAACTCCGACCTGTCCGTATCGGATCGAGAGGTGAGGAGAGTTCCGAGGTCCTTGCGGGGCTGGTGTCCGGCGATCTCGTCGTGGTCGACGGACCGGAATCTCTCTCGGACGGTGAACCTGTCCGGCTACGTCCCGTAGAATGAGAAAGACTGGCGGGAGGATCCAAACGATGAGCGGTGACGACGTTCTCGTCCGGGTACGTGGGGTTCACAAGGTCTTCCATCGCGGGACGGAACGCATCGACGTCCTGCAAGGACTAGACATGGATATCAGGAAAGGTGAATTCCTGGCGCTGATGGGCCCTTCCGGTTCGGGCAAGACGACTCTGCTCAACCTGCTCGGAGGACTCGACCACCCCACCCAGGGGCGCATCCATGTGGGCGGAAAGCAGATCGATGAACTCGGCTCCGCGGCGCTGGCTCGCTGGCGGTCGGTCGAGGTGGGGTTCGTGTTCCAGCTTTACAATCTCCTCCCGGTGCTCACCGCCGAGCGTAACGTCGAGTTGCCGCTGCTGCTGACCCGCTTATCCCGCGCCGAGCGCCGGCAGCATGTCGCGGCGGCCCTGGACGTCGTCGGCCTCGCGGACCGCGCCCGCCATTACCCCCGACAACTGTCGGGCGGCCAGGAACAGCGGGTCGGCATCGCCCGCGCCATCATCAACGATCCGACGTTGCTGCTGTGCGATGAGCCCACCGGCGATCTCGACCGCCAGGCCGGCGGCGAGATTCTCGCGCTGCTTCAGGCCCTGAACGCCGACCAGGGCAAGACCATCGTGATGGTCACCCACGATCCCCTGGCGGCGGAACGAGCCGGACGTACCCTGCATCTGGACAAGGGCGTTCTGCGCGAGGAGACCGCCGCGTGAGATTCGCGCATCTGGTGTGGCGCAACCTGCTGCGCAAGAAGGCCAGGACACTGTTCACCTTGCTGTCCATCGCGATCGCCTTCATCCTGTTCGCGCATCTGTCAGCGATCGGCCAGGCGTTCTCTCTCGGCGTCGAGGTTGCCGGCGCGGACCGTCTGATGGTCATTCACAAGGTGTCGCTCATCCAGCCCCTGCCGGTCAGCTATGGAGCCCGGTTGAAGAACATCCCGGGTGTCGCGGACGCCACTCACGCGACCTGGTTCGGGGGCAAGTATCAGGATGAGCACGAGGGGCGTTTCGGGATCTTTCCGGTGGTTCCCGAGGAATACCTCCGCACCTATCCCGAATTCGTACTCCCCGAGGAGCAGAAGATTGACTGGTTCGCCGACCGCACGGGAGCCGTGGTGGGACGCCAGACCGCAGATGATTTCGGCTGGAAGGTGGGCGATCGAATACCGATACAGGGAACGATCTTTCGCAGGACCGGTGGAAATGACACGTGGGAATTCACCATCGATGGAATCTACCACGGGGCCAAGCAGGGTGTCGACGAGACCCTGTTCCTCATCCACTACGACAGCTTCAACGAATCACGGGAGGCGCTGGCCGGTAAGGACCTGGTCGGCTGGTACATCGTCCGGGTGGAGGACCCGGAACATGCCGCGGAAATAGCCGACCGCATCGATGTGGAGTTCGCCAACTCGGCGGCGGAGACGGAGACCTCGACGGAAAAGGCCTTCGTCCAGGGCTTCGCCAACCAGATTGGCAACATCGGCGCCATACTCCGGGCCGTGATGACAGCGGTGTTCTTCACCATCCTCATGGTGGCCGGCACGACCATGGCCCAGTCGGTCCGCGAAAGAACGTCGGAGCTGGCCGTCCTCAAGACGCTGGGTTTCTCGGACGGACGCATCCTGTGGTTCGTTCTGCAGGAATCCCTTCTCATCGCCGGTCTCGGGGGCGGCCTGGGTCTGGGACTCGGGTGGCTGATGGTGCAGGGCGGCGACCCCACCGGCGGCTATCTGCCACTGTTCGCCATGCCGGCCTCCCACGTGGGACTGGGCGTGGCACTCATCGTGCTTCTGGGTCTGACGAGTGGCCTGATGCCGGCCTTGCAGGCGATGCGGCTGAGAATCGTCACTGCCCTGCGGAGCACCTGAACATGGGATGGCTGAACCAGACGCTGGCGATCACCGGCATGAGTCTCCGCACCATTCCTCGCCGACTTGGCGCGTCGCTGTCCGCCGCCATCGGCGTGGCCGGCGTCGTGGCAGTGATGGTCGCGGTGCTGTCCATCGCGGAAGGATTCCGGGCGACACTGGCACGCACGGGCTCACCGGACACGGCGCTCGTGCTGCGGAGCGGTTCCGACTCGGAGATGAGCAGCACCCTCCCTCTGGCCCAGTCTCGCATCATCAGAGACGCGCCCGGAATCTTGCGCGGTGAGATGGGGCCCGTGGTCTCCGCCGAGCTGTTCGTCATCGTCGATCTGCCCAAGCGCAGCACCGGGACCAAGGCAAATGTCCCCCTGCGCGGTGTGGAGCCCGGGGCGTTTGACGTGCGTGAGAAGGTGCGGATCGTCGAAGGGAGACGATTCGACACCGGTCGCAACGAACTCATCGTCGGCACCGGCGCCCGCGATCAGTTCGTCGGACTGGACCTCGGGCATACCATCCGCCTCGGGGCGATTGACTGGGAGGTCGTGGGGATCTTCAGCGCCGGAGGGGCCCTCAACGAGTCCGAGATGTGGTGCGACGCGAACGTGCTGAGACCGGCCTATCACCGAGACGACACATTTCAGTCGATGTATGCCCGGATGGAATCGCCGGCAAGTTTCGAGACCTTGAAGGACGCACTCACCACAGATCCGCGTCTGAGCGTCAAGGTCATTCGCGCGGAAGAGTACTACGCAAGTCAGTCCGATCTCCTCCATGCGCTCGTCACCGGCCTGGGCACCCTGGTCGCAGCCCTGATGGCGATAGGCGCAGTGTTCGGGGCCATCAACACGATGTACTCGGCGGTGGCGGCCCGCACCCGCGAGATCGCCACGTTGCGGGCCCTGGGCTTCGGCGGCAGACCCGTGATCCTGTCAGTGCTTTGCGAGTCCCTGCTCATCTCCCTGTGCGGCGGCATGGCCGGCGGCATCGGGGCCTACCTGGCGTTCAACGGCTACCAGGCCGCGACGCTGAACTGGCAGAGCTTCAGCCAGGTGGTCTTCGCCTTCCAGGTGACTCCCGGCCTGCTGCTGGCTGGCCTCCTCGCCTCGCTCCTGATGGGGTTGCTCGGCGGCCTGCTGCCGGCCGTGCGGGCTGCGAGAACCCCGGTGGCCACGGCGCTGCGACAACTCTGACCATCCCCGCCAACGCCCCCGGCCGTCCGGACGGTTGACATCGTCAGCCGAACGGCGTACAAACTGGGTCATCTGCCCCGTCACGGCGTGCGTCCCGATTTCCGGAACCTGAATCCCGAGAGGTTCGTGCGCGCCGTGTGATAAGGCGTCGGGGGCAACGGCGTCCTTCATATCAGAACCGCGCCGGCAGAGTGACCCGGGCAATGCGGCCCGCAGGCTGTGGGATATCTTGGGGGGATCATGAAGAAGAGCCTGTACCTCTGTGTATTCCTCGCGAGCGGTGTCATCGCGACCGCCGCCGAGATTCCGTTCTATGATGCCCGGGCGATCGCCCGGGGACTCACCGATCCATCGAAGATATTCCTTGCTGACCTGGATGGCGACGGCCGTGCTGACCTGCTCTCCGCCTCCTTCGGAGACGAGATCGTCGCCTGGTCGCGCAACCTGGGCAAGGACTCCGCCGGCCAGACGCTGTTCGGGTCCCGGCAGACCATCGCCGCGGCCCCGGCTGTCTTCAGTCCCACCGGCGTCCTTGCGATCGATGTCGATGGGGATGGCGACCTCGACGTGCTGTCGTCCTCGTTTGCCGACGCGAAGATCGCCTGGTACGAGAATCTCGGCACTGGAAACTTCGGCGACCCCGCCACCAACCAGAAGGTCATCTCCACCGGCGCCATCGGCGCCTTCGCCGTCTCGGCCGCCGACATCGATGGCGACGGGGACGTTGACGTTCTCTCCGCCTCCCAGAGCGACTCGCGCATCGTCTGGTACGAGAACAGCGGCGCGCCGGCAGCACCGGGCGAGTGGACGTTTCACGACGTGTCCACCGCCGCCATGGCGGCACGCCAGGTGATCGCGGCGGACCTCGATGCCGACGGCGATCTGGATCTGCTGTCGGCGTCGGTGTTCGGCAACCCCATCGCCTGGTACGAGAACCTCGGTGGTGGCGTCTTCGGCGACGCCGCCACCAATCAGAGGGTGATCTCGTCGACCGTGCTGAGCGGGCGCGCGGCTGTCGCCGGCGACGTGGACGGTGACGGGGATCTCGATCCGATCTCCGCCTCGTGCGTCGACAACACCGTGGCCTGGTACGAGAACAGCGGCTCCACCACCACCGGCATCTGGAACCAGCGCGTCGTCTCGAGCACCGCCGCCTGTCCCGAGTCGGTCTTTGCGGCTGATCTGGATCAAGACGGCGATATCGACATCCTCTCGGCCTCGTCGGGTGGCACGCTGAACTGGTTCGAGAATGTCAATGGCCTCGGCATGTTCGCCACCGCCCGGCCCCTGGCAAGCGCCTTCGGCGGCATCGATGCCCGCGCCGGCGACATGGACGGCGACGGCGACCTCGATGTGGTGGGTGCGACGGCTCTCACCGGTGAGATCGCCTGGTTCGAGAACCGCACCATCCACGGCAACAGCACCTTCGCGCCCGCGTCCATCATCGATTCCGCCGTCGACGTCACGGCGGTGGTGGCGGCCGACCTCGACCGGGACGGCAGTCCCGACGCGGTGGCCGGCAGCGGGGCCGATGGATCCCTGGCCTGGTGGCACAACGACGAGCAGGGCCTCTTCTCGCAGATCGCCCGGGACATCTCGCTCAACTCGCCCGGCACGGAGGCGATCGTGGCAGCCGACCTGGACGGCGACGGCGATCTCGATGTGGCGTCGGCTACGACGAGCAGCGGCTCCCGCCTCGCCTGGCACCGGAACCTGGGCGCCGGTGACTTCGGTGCGGATTCGATCATCGATGCCTCCGGCGTCAATTACAGGACCATCGACTCAGGCGACATCGATGGCGACGGGGATCTCGATCTGCTGGCCGGCGGCAACTTCAACGAAGGCTCCACACCCGGCGTGCTGACCTGGCTCGAGAATACCGACGGGAACGGCACGTTCTCCGCCCGGCCGAACATTCCCACGGGAATCGTCGAGAGCATCGCCTCCGTTCATCTGGCAGACCTGGACGGTGACGGCGACCTGGACATCATCACCGGAGGAGTCACGTCGGCGCTTGGCAGCGTCGACTGGTTCGCCAACGACGGCGCCGGGAACTTCTCACCCGCCGCGGGCATCGACACCACGAGCGATCCGATCGCATCGGTCACGACCACCGATGTGGACGGCGACGGCGACCGGGACGTCGTGGCCGGCCGGTCCTTTGCCGTGTCATGGTACGAGAACGTGGATGGTCACGCAGGAGCGTTCGGACCGGCCCGGAGCATCACGGCCAGTGTCAAGTCGGTCCGCTCCGTGTTCGCCGCCGATGTGGATCGGGACGGCGATGCCGATGTTCTCGCCGCGTCGTCCGATGACAACCTCCTCTCCTGGTACGAGAACCTCAACGGCGCCGGAAACTTCGGCCCACAGCAGACCGTCGATGCCGACTCCGTCGGCGCCCGCTCCATCGTCACGGCAGACATCGACAGCGACGGGGACCTCGACGTGCTGTCCGCTTCTCCCCTGGGATTGGCGCTGGCCTGGTCGGAGAATCGTGGCGGCCAGTACAGTTTCTCGGGTTCCGACCTGGCCCCGGCGCGCGCACCGTCGGGGCAGGTGATCCCGCTGCTGTCCCTGACGGCGACGTTGCATGCCCGTCCGGGAGACTCCCCGGGTGAGGTCACCTCACTCGCCCTGCTCTTCGAGCAGGCGCCGGGTGTCCCGCTGACCACCGAGGAGGCCAACGGTCTCATCGATGCCCTGCGGGTTTACCGCGACACCGGCTCGGGCATGTTCGAGGCGGGCGACGACCTCGTCGTGACCACGGTCCAGACACTCGCCCTCGGCGGCGGGGTCCAGACCGTCCTGTTCGGCGATGGAGATGCTCTCGCCCGGCTGGCGGCCCCCGCAACCTTCTTCGTGGTCGCCGAGCTGTCGCACGCCTCCTTTGACCTGATTCCCGACCACTTCCGCGTGACCCATCTGGCACCCAGCAGTGTCGTCGAGGACTTCCGCACCGACCTGCCCCTGGCACCGGCCACACTCGCCAGCATCACCTCGACCATCACCACCGCCTTCCAGCCGCTGGTGGTGACCACCACCGCCGACAGGGTCGACGACGCCGACGGCGTGTCCAGCCTGCGCGAGGCGGTTCAGGACGCCAACAGCCGTCCCGGGCCCGACCTCATTCTTCTCGGGCCGGGGACGTACACGCTGAGCATCGCCGGCGCCGGGGAGAATGCGGCGGCGAGTGGAGATCTCGACGTGACGGATTCCTCCGGCACACTCACCATCCAGGGCGCCGGCGCCCCCTCGCCCATCATCGAGGCCAGCGGCATCGACCGGGTGTTCGAGATCATCGGCGCCAGCCTGACGCTGGAAGGCGTCACCATCACAGGCGGCATGCCGCCGGAAGGCACCAGTCGGGGCGGCGGCATCGGCCATTTCTGTTGCTCGACCGGCACCACCACGCTCATCAACAGCGTGGTCACCGGCAACACGGCCTCCTTCTCGGGCGGTGTTGACAACAACAGCCCGAACGGTTCCATCATCGTGCTGAACAGCACGCTGACAGGGAACAGCTCCGGCTTCGGCAGTGCCATGGCGCTGGCCTTCGGCGCCGTCACCGTGTCCGGCAGCACCATCTCCGGCAACACCGGTTCCGCGGCGGTCGTCATCTCTCAGGATACGATCGGCACCATCGACAGCAGCACCATCACCGGCAACGATACCGGCCTGTCGAGTTCCTCGTCCACGCCGCTGCGCCTGTCCAACACGGTGGTGGCGGGCAACACCACGGATCTGACGGGTTCGTTCAACCTCGCCGGCCACAACCTCATCGGCAACCTCGGCGCAGCGGTACTCTCTTCCACCACGGTCACCGACCAGATCGGCGGCGAGGATGGGGGCCCCGCCATCGACGCTCTCCTCGGGCCGCTGCAGCTCAACAACGGCCCCACGCCGAATCATGCCCTGCTCGCCGGCAGTCCCGCGATCGATGCGGGGAACTGTTCCGGTCAGACCACCGACCAGCGAGGGGCTCCTCGCCCGGTGGACCTCTCCTCCGTGCCGAACGTGACCGGAGGCGACGGCTGTGATATCGGCGCCATCGAGGACACCGTCGCGCAGACCCTGACCGTCGTCAACGTTCCGGTCCGCTGGTGCGGGGTCGTCGGTGCGCCGTCGCTGCCGACAACCGCCGCCGCAGCCAATGCCGAGCTTCTCTCCCGCAGCGAGGCGGCGACGTCGAACGTCCTGGCTCCCGTTGCCTCGATCCGGGTGCGCTCGGGAGCCACGGCGACCTTCCCCAGTTTTCCGCTGCTGACCGACCCGGACACCACCATCGGCAATCCCGGCGATGTTGTCGTCGACCCGGCGGCACGCAATTACGACGAAGTCCTGCAGCTCTTCACCAGTTGCCGGACAGCCTGGGAGCAGGGAGACCCCTCGGTGGTCGGGATCACGGCCGTCCAGATCAACCAGTTCGTCGACCCGGCCAGGAACGCACTGGGGCTGCTCGGAGTCGGCGGTCGAGCCGAGCCCCTCAACGCCCCCCAGCAGGCCGTCGCCGGCCGTGTGATGATAGTGGACCCGCAACACCTGGTCGGACTCACACCCGCCGATTCCATCGAGCGGATCCTGGCCCACGAGTTCGGTCACGCCCTGTCCCTTCCCCACGGCAACGGGATGGACGATGACCTCAATGGCGTTCTTGACGACAACGACGACCGGTTCCTCGGCCTGCCGCGATTCGACGGGCCGAACCTGATGCACTACCGGACGGGATCCCAGCTCACCGATCTCCAGATCGGTCAGGCACGCCTGCACGCTGTCTCGACGATCCCCGACACGACGCTGTCGTCGAGCCTCGCGGTGGATGCCGACGACGTGCCGATCGATGAGGGCTTCATCGACATCCTCGACTTTGGCTTCATCGATATTCTCGATTTCGGCTTCATCGACATCCTCGACTTCGGCTTCATCGACATCCTCGACTTCGCCATGAACGAGACTCTCGATTTCGGCTTCGTCGATATCCTCGACTTTGGCATGTCCATCGGGACGGAAGCCCCGGACGAGACGACCCTGTTCACCTCCACCGGGGGCCTCCTGTGGCCACAGCCGATCCGGGTGGACTCGTCGTACTACTTCTACCTGGACCTCGACATGAATCCGGCCACGGGCGGCACGCCGTCCGATTTCGGCTTTCCTGGAGCCGGCGTGGCCGCCCAGACCGGCGTCGATCTCATCGCTCAGGTCGATGTGACGGCAACCGGCCAGACCCTGACCGTCCACCAGTTTGTCGATTCGACCACCGGCTTCGTCGTCGTGCCGAACCCGGTGGCGGAACCGACCCGGGTGGAGAACGTGAGCGTCGGCCTGTTCCAGAGAACCGGCGGCGCGGCCGCCGAGACCGACGACCAGGCCATCGGCATCAACGTGCGGGCCCAGATCAAGAACAGTGTCCTGGAAGGAGCCGGCTGGACGGTCGGCGATCCGCTGACGCTCGAGACCCTCTCGACCGTGACCTGTTCAGGCATCCTGCCGGCCGGTTTCACCATTGATTGCCAGTGCATGGACTGTGCTGTCTGTCCGGATTTTCCGGGCTGTGCGGCCACCGGGACGCCCGACACCATCGATCCGGTCGTCGTCACCGACTGCGTCAACGCGGACCTCGACTTCACCCCCCCGCTGCTCCCGGCCTGCTTGGCCACCCCCGGGGAGATCGTCCCCGGAGGCAGCACCGTGGTCACCGCGAGCCATTTCCCGGCCGGCGCGGGCAACGTCGAGGTCCTGATCGGCTCCACCGTGCTGGGCAGTTCGCCGGTCGATGGGAGCGGGGATGCCGTCATCCCGGTCACCATTCCCTCCGGCACCACCGGTGGCCCGCTCGTCCTGACGACACGCATCCCCGGCCTCGCCACGGAGGCCACATGCGGCGTGCAGGTCAGTTCTCAGACGTCGGTCTGCGCGCCGGACCTCCAGGCGCCGTCGGTCAGTGTGACTGACAGCCTCATCGTGGCCGAGCAGACCACCTGTGGCGGCACGCCGGTCGACGTGCTCACCGCCAGCGGCTTCAGTGCGGATGATCTGTGCGATGGCTCACCGGCTGTCGCACTCTCGGATGCCGGACCCTATCCACTCGGCGACACCGTGGTCACCATCACCGCAACGGATGCGACCGGCAACAGCGCCGCCATCGACGTCACGGTGCGCATCGAGGACACGACGCCACCCGCGCTGTCGGTGCCGGCACCGCTGGTCGTCACCTCCACACAGCTCACGGTCGATGGCATCGGATGCGCGAAGATCGACAATCCGGCCATCTCCGCCTGGCTGGCCGGGGCCAGTGCCACCGACGTCTGTGCCACCGGCACGGCCATCGCGCACGATGCACCGGACACCTTCCCGGTGAACACGACCACGGTGACGTTCACGGCCACCGACCCGTCGGGCAACATGACACAGGCCACGTCGGACGTGCAGGTGGTGTACGAGTTCAGCGGGTTCGGCAAACCGCTGATGTCGGACGGCTCGGCCTCGGTCAAGCAGGGCAAGAAGGGTCGCACGATACCCGTGAAGTTCGCCCTGAGCTGCGGCGGCACACCCGTCGCCACCGCTGTGGCGAGCATCGGAGTGTTCCAGATATCGAACGCGGACACCGGCACCGTCGACACCACGGATCTGACGGAGGACTCGGGCACTGCCAATGATGGCGGGAATCTCTTCCGTTTCGACCCGAACAATCAGCAGTACATCTTCAACCTCTCCACCACGGGGTTCGCGGCACCGGCCACCTACCGGATCGTGGTGGGTCTTGACGATGGAACGGAGAAGACGGTGGAGTTCTCGCTGCGGCCCTGACGGAGTATGATGACGGTCCCGGTGGGAAGCGGGAAAGCGTTGATCGGCACCGCGCCTTTCGAGACGGACGATGGTCTTTTGCGTGGGGGGCACGCGTGACGCAAGACGACACCCGGAACACGCCGCGGCCATCCACACCCGCCGGTTCCAGTCATGATGACGCGGCGTCGTCCGGTGACCCGACGAGGGGACCCGGTCGCGGCGACGGTCAAGATCCCATCCGGTCGGCCGGGGACAAGGCGATGGGGATTCCCGCTCCCGGCGGTCCGGACGCTGCTGAGCCAGACCCCTCCAGCCAGCGCCGCGAACTCGAGGACCAGGAGACCGTCCTGCGCACGCAGCGCTCCGTGTCGGCGGGAAACACGCCGGCAGGCGTGGCGGGCCCGGAGGACGAGGAGACCTTGCTGGCCATTTCGCCGCCGGCCGGCCAGGCCCCGAGGTCAACGGGCGACCTCGAGGCCGGCCATGTGATCGGCCGCTACCACCTGCTCCAGAAGATCGGCGAGGGGGGAATGGGCGATGTCTGGGAGGCCGACCAACACGAACCGGTCCGCCGCCGGGTCGCCTTGAAGCTCATCAAGCAGGGCATGGATACCCGGCAGGTCGTGGCGCGCTTCGAGAGCGAACGGCAGGCCCTGGCCGTGATGGACCATCCCTTCATCGCCCAGGTGTTCGATGCCGGCAGCACCGACAGGGGCCGCCCGTACTTCGTGATGGAGTACGTGAAGGGAGTGCCGATCTCCGAGTACTGCGACCGCCGACGACTGGACACACGCGCCCGCCTGGCCCTGTTCATGCAGGTCTGCGAGGGTGTCCAGCACGCGCATCACAAGGCGATCATTCACCGGGATCTGAAGCCGTCGAACATCCTGATCGCCCTGCACGGTGACAAGGCGACCCCGAAGATCATCGACTTCGGCGTGGCCAAGGCCACATCCAGGCCGCTGACCGACAGCACCATGTTCACGGAGCTGGGCCAGTTCATCGGCACTCCCGAGTACATGAGCCCGGAGCAGGCGGAGATGGGCGGTCAGGACATCGATACCCGCACCGATGTCTACGCCCTCGGGGCCATCCTCTATGAACTCCTGGTCGGGGCACTGCCGTTCGACGCCGGGCCACTGCGTCGCGCCGGGCTGGACGAGATCCGGCGTCACATCATCGACGTGGACCCGCCGACTCCCAGTGCCCGTTTTCCCACCCTCGGAGGCGAGGCCGCCGCCACGTCCGCCCGCAACCGATCCACCGACGTCTCGACACTGAGACGCCAGCTCCGCGGCGATCTGGACTGGATCGTCATGAAGGCGATGGAGAAGGACCGGTCGCGTCGTTATGGGTCGCCCATGGAACTGGCGGCCGACATCGGGCGCTATCTGGCCTCGGAGCCGATCGCCGCCCGCCCACCAAGCACCACCTACCGGATGCAGAAATTCGTGCGCCGCCACACCGGCGCCGTCGCGGCTGCCGGCACCCTGGCGAGTCTCCTGGTGGCGTTCGCCGTCGTCATGGCCGTCCAGGCGGGTCGGATCGCGGCAGAGCGGGACCGCGCCAACCAGGAGGCGGCAGCCGCCACCCGGGTCTCGAGTTTTCTCACCGGCCTGTTCAGGGTCTCCGACCCCGGCGAGGCGCGTGGCAACAGCATCACAGCTCGCGAGATCCTCGACCAGGGAGCAGACAGCATTCACAAGACGCTCGCCGACCAGCCGGCCATCCAGGCTCGCCTCATGGACACCATGGGTGAGGTGTACCGCAACCTGGGACTGTACGCTCCCGCCACGCCACTGCTGAGTGACGCGCTTCAGACACGGCGTCATCTTCTGGGCGATGACCACCCGGACGTTCTGCGCTCGATGCAGCAGCTCGGCATCCTCTACTACCAGCAGGGACGCTTTGACGAGGCAGAGCCACTCCTGGCCGACGCCCTGGCCAAGCGACGCCGGGTTCTTGGCCCGGAGGATCCCGACACGCTGGACTCCATGAACAGCCTGGCCAATCTGTACCTCCGGTCACGCCGCACGGAGGAGGCCGAGCCGCTCTATGTGACGGCCCTGGCCGCCCAGCGGCGCATTCTGGATGATGACGATCCGGCAACACTCAAGACGATGAACAACCTCGCCGCGCTGTACAAGCGGACCAGGCAGTTTGAACTTGCCGAACCGCTGGCTCGTGACGCCCTTGCGTCCCGACGGCGCGTACTGGGCGACGATCACCCCAGCACGCTCAACGCCCTGCAGAACCTCGCCGTCATCAATACATTCGAGGGCGATTTCGACCAGGCGGAACCACTGTTCGAGGAAGCGCTGGCCACACGCCGGCGGGTGCTGGGTGAGGAACATCCCGAGACCCTGCTGCAGATGAACAATCTGGCCGAGTTCTACCGGATGGCGGGCAAGGCCGAACGGGCCGAGCCGCTGCTGGTCTCGGCACTGGCAACCCAGCGGCGGGTTCTGGGCAACGATCACCCCAGCACGTTCGCCATGCTGGACACCCTCGCCCATGTCTACATGGACGAGAAACGCTTCGACGCCGCCGAACCGCTGTTCCAGGAGGCCCTGGAGGGACGGGCCCGCGTCCTGGGGCCCGCCGACCGAAGTACCATCGAATCTCTCAACGCCATGATCGCCCTGTGCGATGCGAAGGGCCACGAGAAGATGGCCGGGCATTACCGGGAGCGTCTGGCCCGAGCCATGGCAGACCGCGAGAGATGACTCCTGATGGCCGTGGCAGCGTTTTCTCACCGCGATTGCGCCACCATGTGAGGCGGACAGCTCGAAGAGCCGCCGGCTGACAACACCGCTGATGGCGATGGCCGCTCAGTCGGTCCACAGGAGAAGACGCGCTCCGTCAGCTCGGGACGTGTCGAGCACCAGCGCCGGGCCGCGACGCTGCAGGTCCTCCTCGGAGACGCGCAGATCGAGATGTTGCCAGTCGCCGGACAGGGCGGAGGTCAACGTCCCGAGATTGACACTGCGGGTCATCTTGGCCTTCACGAACCAGAACGGAAAATCGATACGGAGAAGACGCCGGCCGGCAGGGTCCCAGCCCAGCAGATGAAGCCGGCGCAGGTCGGCCGGTGTGTCGCGCTCCAGTTCCCGATGCACGACGGCTGGACCGTCGGCCGGAATCTCCACGTACGGGACGCCTCCTCCAGAGCGGGCGATCGCCTCGGCAAAGACGGCGGCCGCCGCGGACTCATCCACCGTGGCGAGGTCGCTCCAGCTCGAGAACATGATCCAGAAGATCCCGACACCGCCCACCGCCATGGCGACGAGACCGACGCCCAGCCGGGCCACCCAGCGCCTTGTGCTCCCACCGCTCATCAGACGACAACATCGTACACCCCGCTCCGCCGGCGTGGAGACAGCCGGCGGGTGACGGGTGAGCAGGCCATCGCACCGGATGGCGCCACTCCGAACTCTTCCGCCCGGCGAGACAGAGGAACAGGGTCATGGCCCGCGGCCGGGGCCAGCCATCTGGATGATGCCACCGGCGGCCGCACGCATCACGCCCGGTCCAGAAAACCAACGGCAGGACGCCCCGCTTTCGGATGGAGCGGGGCGAGCCTTGCACCTGTCGACCGGAGGCGGCACTCTTCGGTTCATCGGCGCCATGATCCCGTGCTATGGTGCGAACGGTCGCAGGTCCTCCCACGCTGGTTCACCACCAGCCGACAGACGACGTGGCCGGATACTCGGCCCGTCCGGAGATCCAGACATCATGAATCGATTCCGTTTCCTGATCGCGATTCTCGACGCCCGCAGGTTTCTGGTGCTGGGCCTAGGGCTCGGGTTGTGTGTCGTCGCCGCCTCCGCCGGCCAGGCGGCTGCTGGCATGCCGAACCACCCTCCCGGCCGCGCCGACCCACCCGGCACCAACCTCCCGGCAACCAGCACGGCCGGCACCCTGCTGTTCGATGATGTCACGATCCTCGACGGGACCGGCCGGCCGCCGATGCCCCATGCGCATCTCCTGGTCCGCGAGGGCCGGATCGAGCGACTCGGCCGGACGGCCTGGAAGGTTTCTGGCCAGGTGCGACGGATCGACGGCCACGGAAGGTATCTCATCCCCGGCCTCATCGACGTCCACGTGCATGTTGTCGGCGGCTTCGCCGATGAGGATGAGGGCGACACCGGGAAGCAGGCCGGCGTCCGCGCCCTGCACGGCTATCTCTACTCCGGTGTCACGACCATCTTCGATGCCGGAAACGATCCGGACTACATTTTCGGCCTGCGGGCCGCCGAGCGCGCCGGCGCACTGGTGGCGCCTCACCTGCTGGCGGCCGGGGGCATCGTCACGGTTCCCGGCGGCCACGGTGGGTTCACCCCGTCGACGCTGATCGAGACCTGGCCTGGCGCCCGCTCGGTTCTCGACGCCGAGATCGCCCTGGCACCGGACATGGTCAAGTTCACCTACGACGAGCACAACTGGGGAACGCGGCCGCTGATTCCTCTCCTGCCGCTTGACCTCATGCAACATGCCATCGAGTACCTCAACGATCACGGTCTACGCACGACGGTCCACACGTCCAACGAGATCCGGGCGCGGGAGGCGATCTTCGCCGGCATCGATACGCTGGCGCACCCTGTCATCCAGAGCCCGGTCAGCGACGGCTTTGTCGCGCTGATGGCGGCCAAGCAGGTGCCGATGGCCTCCACCCTGACCATCGGCGAGGGTTACAGCCGTCTGGTCGATCACCCGGAGTTTCTCGATGCGCCGCTCTATGCGGCGGTGTTCGAACCAGGTGAGATCGCCCGGCTCAAAGGTGAGGTGCGGGATCGGTACGCGGCCCGCGCCTGGACCACCTGGATGAAGGTGATGACGCCTGTGGCCCAGGAGAACCTGCGCCGCATCGACGCCGCAGGCGGCGTCATCGCCCTCGGGTCGGATCAGTCCAACGGACCGGCCTCACAGCGCGAGCTGGAGCTACTGGTCCAGGGCGGTATCCCGCCGCTGTCGGCACTGAAGATCGCCACACTCAACAGTGCGGTGTTTCTCGGGCGGGCCCGCGAGACCGGATCCATCGAGGAGGGCAAGGTCGCCGACCTGGTCCTGCTCTCCGCCAACCCCCTCGACGACATCTCACACCTGCAATCGATCGACATGGTCGTGAAGGCCGGCCGGATCATCGACCGGGCCGCACTCGACCTGCCGGTCAATCGTTGACGCTGGCCAGGCTCCAGGCGGGCCGGCTGGTGACCGGAGAGCCGCACCGACTCCACACGCGGGTTGTCCGTGGCCACGCGTCCTCCGGCGCCAGGGAAGGCCTCGACCTCCCCGTCCCGTCCGGAGCCCGGATCGGGTTCGATTCCCCGTCCCTTCGAGAACCCGACACTCGTCGAGAATCGATCGGGGCCTGTGCGACCGGTTCGCCACGGCATGATTCACCGACCGCGTCTCACGGTGTGCCGGGCGCGAATCGATCGCCGTAGACCAGCGGCTCTCCGGTCTCCCAGGGCCGGTAACCATTGCAGAAGTCTATCCGCTCCCCGAGCGGCGGGTGCGTGGAGCGCCACAGCTTGAACAGCACGCCAGGACGGGGATTGCCGAGATTCTCCTCCTGGAGCTTCACGAAGGCCGTGGCGGCGGCATGATTGTCGCGGGTCAGCTCCAGGCCGAAGCGGTCGGCCTCGTGTTCCAGGTGCCGGCCGAATCCCATGACCACC
This sequence comes from Acidobacteriota bacterium, assembly GCA_046757965.1. Classification (GTDB taxonomy): domain Bacteria; phylum Acidobacteriota; class Polarisedimenticolia; order SMYD01; family SMYD01; genus JBHHZI01. The sequence continues at coordinate 70,729 of JBHHZI010000001.1, forward strand.
GGCGTCAGGAGAAAGAAGAACAGGGAAAACAGCAGCAGCACCAGCGGCACCGATGCGATGTCGCCCAGTTCGTCGAACCCGAACCGGTGCCGAAAACGGGCGATGAGCCTGTCCGCCAGCCGGTGGATGAGAAACAGCGCGACCAGGATCAGACTCGCGCCGAAGAAGATCCCCTTGATGGCGTGGTTGAGCACGTAGTGCCCCATCTCGTGCCCCATGACGAAGAGCAGTTCCTCCGGGTCGAGCCGGTCGATGATGGTGTCCCAGAGGACGATCCGCTTGGTGTTCGCGAAACCGGTCACGTAGGCATTGACCGCCTTGGTGTCCACGCTCTTGTTCACCTCGAACACCCGGCTGCCCTGGATGCCGGCCCGGTCGGCCAGGGCGAGAATCCGTGCCTCCAGGGCCTGGTCCTTCATCGGCCCGAACTTGTTGAACAGCGGCGCCACCCAGACGGGCTGCACGAGGAAGACGAAGAACAGGAACGGCACCATGGCGATGCCGGTATACAACCACCAGCGGCGCGGACTTTTCCGGATCAGTAGGTACGGCACCCAGGCAAACAGCACGGCGGCAATCATGCCGACGAGAAGGCCCGTCACCGAATCACTGAACCACTTGCCGGGCGTCTGAGTGGACAGGTCGTACGCATGCTGGCGCACGAACTGCTGGTAATACGACAGGGGCAGGTCTATGAGGTAGCTCACGGCCAGGAACAGGATCATGTAGACGGCAACGATGAAGAACCACTTCCGTCCGACGCGCCGGGCCAGATCCCGGAGCCGGGCGGAGAAACCGGTGAACAGGAACAGTGCCGGGATCAACCAGCCCCAGAGGGTGTTGAAGGCCCACAGCCAGTTCCCGGTGCGGTAGTACCGCATCGCCCGATCACTGGCTGCCGGCACGGCGACCGCGCCCTCCGTTCCGGCCGGCCTGTTCGGGGGGGTTTCCGTCTCGCCGGCGGCAGCGGGATCCGTACCCCCCTGATCGCCCGCGGCGGCCAGGCCCGACACCATACCGCCCGGCTCCGTTCCGGTGGGCGCCGGCTCCCGGGACCACGCCGCCGGCGCCATCAGCACCGCGCACAGAACCGAGACAACGAGAAGCTGGTGCCGAAGTCCACCCATCCACCGCATGCTAGTCCGGGGTCGCGGGCCGGCGCAACCGTGCCGAGACGACGCTCGTCCTGGAGCCGGCCGCCCGGTCGGGCCCGGCAGGTGACGATCGCCTCTGCTCCTGCACCGCACACGAATCAAGAAGTGCTCCCGGAACCGTGGCCGGGATCGCGCCGAGCGATATATACTTCTCAGCGGTCTTGACAGCGATGGGAGAAGATCGGCCCGCAACGCGCACCGGCCCACCTGTCGTCGATGCCAGGAGGAGATGAGGTGATGCGTCGCGCCGGATGGCTGATCGTTGCATGCTGTTGTGCCGGCATCTTTCCACCGGCCCAAGACGCTCACGCGGCCGGCACGGATGCTTCAGTCGTTCGCATCGTCAACTCGTCCCAGCACGGTGACTGGTACTCCCCCTGGGACGTGACCCGGGTCGCCGAGCTCACCGGCTCGGGATTCGTCATCGACGGCGGGCTGGTGATGACCAACGCCCACGTGGTCAGCGATTCCCGCCTGCTTCTCATCCAGGTACGCAATGACCCCGAACCGCATGTCGCCGAGATCGTCTTCATCGCTCACGACAGCGACCTGGCTCTCATTCGCCCGACGGATCCGGAAGCCCTCGCGACGATCAAGCCGCTCCGGTTCGGCCGGCCACCCGAACTGGGGTCGACCGTCGACACCATCGGCTATCCGGCCGGCGGCTTGCAGGTTTCCTCCACGCGCGGCGTGGTCTCCCGCATCGAAGATCAGCTCTACGTCCATTCAGGCAAGGACAGCCACCTCACGGTGCAGACCGACGCCGCCATCAATCCCGGCAACAGCGGTGGACCCGTCGTCCAGCGCGGCCGCGTCGTGGGCGTCGCGTTTCAGGCGAGCCTCGATCTGGAAAGTGTCGGCTTCTTCATTCCCCTCGAGGTCATTCATCGATTCCTCGACGACGTCTCCGACGGCCATTACGACGGCTATCCGGAACTGGGGGCCATCACGTCGTCGCTCCAGAATCCCGCGGCCCGCACCCGGGCACAGCTCGATCCCGGCGAGACAGGTGTGCGCGTGGACCGGGTCTACGGCGGCACCAGCGCGACCGGCATCCTGCGCCCAGGCGACGTGCTGCTCTCGGTGGACGGCCGTCTCGTGGGCAACGACGGCTCCGTCCCGGATGACGGCAGGCGGATTCCGTTCGGCCTGCTCGTGGACCGGATGCAGATCGGTGACAACCTGGCGGTGCGGGTGATGCGCGGCGGTGAGCGAGTCGGCCTGACGGTGCCCCTGGCCGACTTTCCCGCCGTGGCCAGCCAGGGTCACGTCTACGACCAGCATCCTCGCTACCTGATCTACGGAGGACTCGTGTTCGTCCCGATCAACCGCGAGACCATGCAGACCTACGGATCCAGCTGGCGGCAAGATGCCGACAAGGAGCTCCTTCATGAGTACTTCATGCGGCCCCTGTTCGATCCCGATGCCTACCTGCACCCGCGTGTTCTGCTGTTGAGGCGCCTCGCTCACCCGGTGAATGCCGACATGGCCTGGTACCGGAACGAGGTCGTGGACCGGGTGGATGGCAGGACGATCAACAGCCTTGCGGAACTGGCCGAGACCCTGGACAGCTTCACGGGAAAGTTCCATCTCATAGAGTTCGCTCACCACGGCCGGTTCGCGGTTCTGGACCGCGAGAAGGCCGAACAGGCCCGTGACGAGATCCGGGAGCACTACGGCATCCGCGAAGACCGACACCTGTGAGAGGCGCCACCCATCTGTGTGCCATGGCTCTCCTGGTCTTGCTTCCCACCGGTCCCCGACTCGCCCGGGAAGCTCGGGTTCCGGACGACATCTACAAGGGGGGTGTCGTGGGGCTGCAGGTGACCTACCAGAACTGGGACGAAGATCGGCCCTGGGCCAAGCACACACCAAAGTCCCGCAGCGTATCAGGCGTGATGATCGATGCCACCCATATCCTCACGACCGCCGACATCATCGATCAGGCCACATTCCTGCAACTGCGAACCTTCGGCCGCTCGCGGCAGGTGGAGCCCCGGATCGTTCTGGTGGACCCCGGCATCAACCTGGCGCTCCTCGAGATCGTCGATCCTGTATCGCTGGACGGCCTGGCTCCCGTGCCGATCGCCAGCGAGACGCCCACGTCCGGTGATCTACGCACTGTCCGATGGCGTGGACAGCAGCTCGAATCGGCGGTCTCCCGGGTGCTGCGGTTCGACGTGTCCCGGGCCTGGGGCAGCCGGGTGAAGCACGCCTTCCTGTACATGCGCACCGACGTGGCTCGCGGCGGCTGGGCCGAGCCTGTGTTCGATGACGGGAAACTGGTCGGCATCACCGTGTCTCAATCGGATCAGGTGAGCCGCGCCATTCCTGTGGAGATCCTGCGAGCCTTCCTCGAACGGGCCGCCGACCCGGGCGGATATGTCGGCTTTCCGGCGGTCGGTGTCTTCTGGCAGGTCAACCGGGACCCCGCGGTGAGCCACTACCTGGGTCAGCAGGGCGAACCACGCGGTGTTCTCGTGCGACAGGTGCCGTGGGGGTCATCGGGGTGCGGAGTCGTCAAACCCAGAGACATCCTGCTCGAGATCGACGGCTACCCCATCGACGCGGAGGGATTCACGCGACACCAGCGGCTGGGGCGCATCCAGTTCGGCCACATTCTCACCGAATTCCACCGGCCGGGCGATTTGATCGACGTGCGCGTGCTACGCCACCGAGAGGAAAAACAACTGACCATGACCCTTCGAGAGTACCCGCTGGCTCTCGACCTCATCCCGGCCCGCCGTGCCGGTCCGCCGGCCTACGTCATCGTCGGTGGCCTCGTCCTGCGTGAACTGGATGTGCCTTACCTGCACACCTGGGGAAACGACTGGCTCAAGCAGGCGCCGATCTCTCTTCTCACACGCTACTACCTTGACCAGGATCGCCAGACGCCGGGGCAGCGACGCCTCGTTCTGATCTCATCGGTGCTTCCGGCCCCGTACAATATCGGCTACCAGAATCTGGCTGACGAGGTGATCGAGACCATCAACGGGCACGCCATCGGGTCCATCGCCGACGTGCTCCAGGCCCTCGACGACCCCCAGGACGGATTTCACGTCATCCGCCTCGCGCCGGACTCGACCCGCACGGAGGTCGTGCTCGACGCGGCGACATTCGATGCCGCCACCGAAGAGATCGCCCACACCTACCAGGTTCCCACGCCGTTCCGGCTTCCCGCGTCTCCCCTGCCTCCCGGCGGGGGTTCGTGTGACGGAGATTTCTGACCCGATACCGCGGCGATCACTGGCAGGCGGAGACCTGCTGGGCCAGGCAGGCGACAACGCCACGAGACCGCTCGGCGCCGGCGCCGGTGGTGCCGTGGGAGCCCTCGTGGAAGCCGTTGCTGGCCGCGATCAGGTAATAGCGATCGCCGGCGCCTGGTGTGAACGTCACCGTGGTGCCCCCGCCGGTACTGCAGAACCGTGGAACATGGCTGGTGAACTCTCCCAGCGTGCCCTCGTAGAGACCGTAATCCGTGTCGGTCGCCGTGCACGACACCGGCCAGGTGGCCACGATATCCCCACCCGCCGTCGAGGACAGGGTGAGAATGCCGGCGACGGCCCCTGCGGCGCCACTGCAGTCCGTCCCGCACGCCGCCGTCGTCTCACCGCCGTCGCAGACGCCGTCGCCGCAACAGGACGCAATGGCGGGAGTCTCGATGCAGGCGAAACCGCCGGATGTGCACCGGCTGTCCGCACACGACCCTCCCTGGCCGCAGCAGAACCGACCCGACGGCGGGCCATTCGTCACGCCGTTGCAATCGGCCGCGCAGCTGGCGCAGTCTTCACCGTCCGCCGCCTCACAGATGCCGTTGCCGCAGGCGGCGGTTCCCGACGCCGGGCAATCGGCGGAGCAGGTATTGCAATCCTCCACGCCGTTGCACACGCCATCTCCACAGGCCGGCCCGCAGGCTGGATCGGCGCTGCACTCGAAGTCGGCGCAATCCGTGAAGCCATCGCAGTCGTTGTCCAGGCCATCACTACACAGTGTCTCGCTCGGGGCCGGAGCGCCACAATCGGCCGGACAACCACAGGCATCCTCGCTCGCCGCGCAGATGCCATCACCACAGACAGCCGTCGGCACCAGGTTGAGGGAGCTGATGACGTCGATGCGGCCATGGCCAAAGACGGGGTCGAAGCCTGGAGCGCCGAGATCGACGGCGCCATCGCGAATGAACTGTCTCACCTCGGCCGGTGTCAGGGTCGGGTCGGCACTGAGCAACAGCGCCGCCAGCCCCGCCACGTGGGGCGAGGCCTGGCTGGTGCCGCAGAATCCCACGAGACCGCTGGGACTCATTGTCGAGTCCGCCGAGAAGGTCAGGCAACCGGGAGCGGCCACGTCGATCTGGCTGCTGTGATTGCTGAAGCAGGCGATCTGGTCGACCACGGGCCCCGTGTCCGTACAGGTCTGCGCGCAGCCGCCGCCGGCATTGGTGCTCACGCAGAACGTGAAGGCATCCTGCGTGGGAAACTCGCAGTTCGGAAAGTCGTCGTCATAGGTCGCCGCCACTGCCATCACCTTCGAACCGCACGCCGGCGTGCCGATGGCGTCGGTCTGGCCCTCGTTCCCGGCCGAGGAGACAACGACCACGCCGGCATCCACCGCTGCGTTGGCCGCGGCCGCGGCCGTGTCGGTATCACAGGCTGTGGAGAACGCTCCACCGCCCAGGCTCATGTTGATCACATCGGCCCGACCGCCGGACGGTGTCTGGTCCGCGCAGTAGTCGATCCCCGCGATGACATCGGAGAACATCCCCGAACCGGTGGAGCCGAGGACCTTCACGCCGATCAGCGTGGCCGCCGGGGCGATACCCTGGAACGGCTCCGGCCCCACACAGCCGAAATCGACCGTGACCCCGGTGCCGCCCAGCACGGTGCCGGCAACATGGGAACCGTGGCCGTTGTCGTCCTCCGGATTGTTGTCGTTGTTGACGAAGTCCCGACCTGCCGCGGTATCGATCCGGCTGGCATACATGATGTGGTCGGAGTCGATGCCGGTATCGACGACACAGACCCGGATGCCGTTGCCGTCGGCGGACAGGCCGGCGCCGGTGATCTGACTCGCCAGGCCCCGGACCAGCGGCGTGCTGTCATTCAGATGCGCATGGGCGATGCCGTCCGCTTCCACACGCACCACACCCGGAGCCCGTTCGAGAGCATGAAGTGCGGTCGCCGGGATGCCACGCAGGTTGAGAAGGTCGGGAAGGATGCGGTATTCGTGGGCCACGCGACCGCCCTGGTTCCTGGCGAACGCCCGGACGGCCGCCCGGTCGGCGCCCGGATGCAGGTGCACGAGGACGCTGACGCGCTCCACCGCGGGAGGGGCGGGAGCCGGCGCCGGCGCGCCGGCGGCCAGCCCCATCACTCCGGACAACCCGGACAACCCCATGACCACGAGGACCTGGCGGCGCCACCCTCCAGCCATGACCCCGGGCCGGTGCGCCAGGATCCTGCAGAAGGCAGGGATGCGCCTGCGCCTGGTCGTCTCGTCCAGCCCCAGTCCCTCCAAGGACCCGGGCCGGCCACTTCTGAGCCGCCCGTCCATCGATCAGCCTCCCCCGCCCGCGCCGCGAGCCGTCTGAATATACGACGACACGGTCCACCCGTCGACGCCTGGCCGGCATAAATCCCGTTTGCCGAGAATGGCCTGGAGGGCCGCTGCACCGGGTCATCGAGGCCCCGCGATCCTGACCTTCGACAGAAAGGGGTGGTCCGGACCCAGGAGAGCCACCAGGTCGATCCGCAGTCCTTCCTGGATCTCCTCCACGGCGGCGAGCGCCTGCCGGCGGTGCGTGATCTCCCGGCCGGTCAGCGTTTCGAGGAAGGGCCATGGTTCGTCCGGCAACCGGATACGGACCAGGGCAAGATCGTCGCCTGGCTCGACAACCACCTCCAGGACTCCCGACTCGTCCAGTTCGCGGGCCAGTGTTGTCTGGAGGACCCCGAGCGGCACATCCATCTCGAGCCGCCCGCCGCCCCCGGCATCGAACCGTCCCAGCAAGCCACCCCCTTCGAGAACGCCACCCACGGGCAGCGGCGGCGGCGCCGGCGTCAAGAGATCGGCGCGCAGCCAGCATCCCGAGTCTTCATCCTCGACCCACGTCTGTCCCGACAGGACATACCGATCTGCCGGCCGGACACGGGTCCCTCTCGCCAGGCGGCCAGCGCCTCCCGTGGGATCCGGCCGGTCCGGTGCCCGCCAGCAGCGCACGCCGAGGTCATCCCCCACCGGGAGAACCCACCGCGGCCCGATCTCTTCCGCATCGTCATCGTTCTGTCCGGTTCGCGACACCGGCGCGGCCTTGTCGATGTTGACGATGGCGACATTCTCGCGAGCGAATGTGCGGCGGGCAAACGACACATCTGGCGCGGCCACATCGCCGAACCGGGCCGCTCGGCGCATCAGAACCCGACGCGCCGCCCGCGCCACCAGACCGCGGCCGGCGGAGGGGCGGCGCACCACTCTCACCAGCGCCGGCGAGATCGCAGGATGACGCCTGCCCTGGAGAGACCAGATGATCTCCGCATGAACGGCTTCCGCGGCGGGCTCGTCGAGGAACGCCACGAGACGCTGCGCGGCCCGGTCCTGGGAGAACCTCGTCAGCGACCGGACTGCCCGGACGCGCGTTGCGTGGTCGGTCCGGTGAGACAGATCGAGGAGCAGGTCGAGAACCTCCGGCGACTGCGTCCCTCCGGCGAGCGCCTCGATGGCCCGGAGAGACAGGCGGCGCGGCCCGACTCGCACCACCGACATCAGCGCCTCTTGCGCTGTCGGAGTGTGCAATCGAGACAGGGCGTCCACCGCGGCTTGCGCCAGATCCAGATCGTCCTCGGTCAGAAGGGCAACGAAGTCATCCTCGAAGGGTGCCGATCCGAACCCGGCCAGAACCTGAAGCAGGTCGGCCCGGACCCAGCCCGGGATGCCCGGCTCGGCCCACCAGCGTTCCAGCCCATCCCGCAACTCCGCCGGCAGATCTTCGTCCGAGTAGGTCACCTCCAGATAGGAGAGCGCGGCGCGACGTTCGTTCACCGTGCCATCGTGCAGATACTGAGAGAAGATCCAGTCGGCCATGTCGCCCGAGACCCAGATCAACTCCTTCAGCAGCGAATAACGGATCCAGCCGTCGGGCTCCGCCTGCAGAACCGCCATCACCTCCGCACCAGTCTCCTCGTTCAGTTCGTCCGGAATCCAGGCATCGTCGCCGGCGACAGCGAGGCGTTCGTCATCGGTGCCGGTCCACAGGGTGACCATCGCGGCCGAGAACGCCGCACATTCCGAGCAGGTCTCTTCCGGACCGGTGCGAGAGTCGCCCCGAACCGGCTCCACCGGGCTGAGCAGGGCCAGGGTCAGGATGACGATGGTGACGACCCGTTGGACGCGGCGACAATTCAGAGAATCGAGATACACAGGGGGCCTCCGTTCTCCCCCTGAAATCGCCGCGTCCCGATCGTAGCAACGCGTCCGCTGCCGTTCCTCCGATTCGGCGATTGGCGCGGGGTCCGACACGCGCGACTGTGCAGCGGCGATGCCGCAAACATCGTCCCGGAACCGGCCGGAGCTCGCGCGCCAAGCGATTCATGACGCCCGGATGCGGTCCCCGGCCCACGACCCACCGATCGGCCGTCCTCTTCAATCCGTGATGAGGTGCTGAGTTCGCGGTGGGCGTCAGTGCCGCGGTTGCGTCAGATCGACAGTGACCTGCTCCCCCACCTGCGTCTCGATGGGGAAGCTGCCACTCTCGATGTCACTGAGGATGAAGTCGCCGGCCGGAAAGTGTTCGAACCTCACTCGGAGGACGCTGGCCGGCATCTTGTCCACATCGCCTCGAGACAGCAACGGAAGCAGAATCGAGTGCGTCAGATCGAACCGTGCATCGCGCAGACGAAGGCGCGCCTCAACGTCGTCGGTCCCCGCGGGCAGCCACAACTCCACAACCGAACCCCGGTCCAGCGGGATCTCCATCTCCGTCGGTTGGCCCGGCTCCACGCGCACCGCCGGTTTCCGTGTCGGCGCCGATGACCCACACGTCCCCCAGATGTCATACTCCCCGGCCTTCACTGCATCGAAGCGGACGTGGCCCAGGGCATCGGTGTCGCTTCCATACTGCTCTTCCGATTGCAGCAGCAGGACATACCCTTGACAGCCGCTGGTGGAGTTCGGAGCCACGAGCTGCACCTGCACCTCGCTGCCGCGATACAACGGTAAGGCGGCCGTCCGTCCGGTCAGCAGACGCTCGACGCCAACCTCATCGGGGAGATAGTCGGGGTGGTAGAGAGAGACGCCCCGGCTGGGTTCCTTCAGGTGGAGCCGAAACCGACCTTCGCCGTCCGACCGTGAGGCGTTCAAATCGGCTGTCCATCCTTGAACCTCACTGTAGTTGCCGCCTCGGGAGAGGTTCTGAATCATGAACGAACTGAGTGGTTCCTGGACTGACGTGGTCACCTCGACCCCGGGAAGCAGCGCTCCGTAGTCTCCATCGATGGTCACCCCCTCGACACGGACGGACCCAACGTCCAGATCGTAGCGCGCACCTGACTCGTCGACACCCACGATGCGGTTGGCGATTTCCGCGTCGAGAAGAGCCTGAAGAATATAGGTGCCGGGACTGAGGTGCCGGAGATCGAACGAGCCGTCGTCGTGGCTCCGGGTGGTGTGCAGCGTCATATTCTCCGGCGCGGACCCTTGCTGCTCCAGACGAACGCTCCGGACGAGAACCCCTCCCAGAGGAACGCCGCCCTCGAGGATACGTCCGCTCAGCACGCTTCCCAGAGCAATCTCGATGTGATTCACGTCACCGGGTTCGAGATGAACCCTGCGTTCCACTCGCTCGTCGAATTCTTCCACCAGCGGGTCGGTCAGAACCAGGTGGGCATCTCCAGCAGGTAGGTCATCCATGGCGAACGAGCCTGAAGAATCGGTTTCGCCGTGTCGCTTCCACCCAGGTCCCGACAGCTCGACCTGCCAGGACTGCATCACGACATCGCCCTGTCCCCGGACGCGGCCCTCCAGTCGGATCCCCTCCGCAAGCAGCACCGTGACGGACGATTCGCCATGAACCTTTACCTGCTGCGGAGCGAACCCGGAATGCTCCACGACTACCACCTGAGTCTGTTCGTCCGCGAGATCACAAAGTGAAAAGTGTCCCGTCTCGTCCGTGTACGTCAGGGTCGTCTGGGAGTTCGCGGTGAGGCTGAACCCGACGGGAACCGGGTGAATGGCCGCATCGGCGAGAGGTGCCTCGGATGCTCGCGTCAGAACAACCCCTCCCGCGCAGATCCCGGGCTCCATGAGCACGGTGACCTCCGGTTCCTCGCCCGTTCCGATCTCGACGGATCGGCTGCGCTCGATGTATCCGCGAGCCGAGACAGTCAGCGTGTAATGTCCATCGAGAAGCCCATCTATCGTGAAGCGCCCCTGAGAATCCGAATGTGTCGCGGGTGGAGTGCCATGAATCCTGAGAAGGCGCAGGTCCGGGTGCATCGCGTCGATGTCGAGTGGCGCTATCTGAACCTGGAACAGAGTGATCGGCAGTCCTCCGTCCGCTTCGAGGACCTCGCCCCGAAGTCTTCCACCACGGACCAGGTGCAATGGCAACAGAGGCCCAGGCACAGTGACCCTTTCCCTCAAGACCGGGATAAAACCGTCCGCGCGCACCTCGACATCGTAGGTGCCCTCCGGAATTCTGCGGAGAGTAGCACGACCGTCGGCACTCGTTTCCCCGTCCCCGACCTTGTTGCGCCCCCCCCGGCGTTCATACGCGGTGACCTGCGCCGCCTCGATGGGTACGCCCGTTTCTTCTTCCACGCTGACGTTCAGAGCCGGCGCGTGCGCAAGCGCGACGTTGCCCAGGTCAAGGATTTTCCCGGCCACGAGTTCGACGTCCGCCAGCACGCGGTCCACAGCCTCGTCTCCGCCGACCGTTGGCCGGTACCAGCCGGCCGGAAGATCGAGCGTGACACACGGAGTGTCCGTGGCTCCGGTCGCTGTCAGGGAGAGCATCTCGAGTTGCTCCAGATCACGGATCGCCCGCTGTCGACTGCCGACTCTGAGTTGAAACGGCACGACAGGATCGTCCGTGCCTTCCCATACGCCACACACCTGCAGGTGGGCATAGGGGACCGCATCAATCTGGAGGCCGGCGGACTCGACGGTGTCGGCCACGGCAACGCCAAAGAGTCCGCCTCCATGAGCCTCCGCCAGGACGACCGCCCCCTCAGGAAAGGAGCCCAGCACGAACCGTCCGTCGACCCCCGTGCCGGCAACGAGGTGGTGCTTCGAGTCCGCGCCGCCGGGACCGGTCAACCAGGCATTCACCTCGGCCTGCGACACGGGATGATGTCGCGCGTCGACGACCACACCCCTCAACTCGATGGCCCGATCGAGAGGAATGTCCACTGGACGGGCCTGACCTGGGACGAATGAATCCATGTCGACCGGGAAGAAGCCCGGCGCTTCCACGCGAACACGATAGGGATGACTTGACAGTCCATCGATACGGAACGTGCCATCCTTGCCTGTCACCGCCCGTTCCACCTCCGTGCCGTCGATCAGCAGGAGAACGACCGTGGCGCCAGCAATGGGCCCGCGGTGGTTTGCGGTGACCACCCGCCCGGTCCAGGACAGCTGGTGGCGGAGTCGAACGGGCAAGAAGGACGCACGATCTGGCACCGGAATCTCGCGTCGCAGGAATCCGGCGGCCTCGACCAGCAAGATCGCCCTCCCGGGACCGGGCGACGCCAGCTCGAACCCGCCGCGATCGTCCGCGAGCACCGGGGCCACGGTGGCAACCCCTTTCCACGCAAGGCGGGCTCCCGGCACGACCTCGCCCTGTTCATCCCGAACAACGCCGCGCAGAGGGGACGATGCATCGCTCGCTGTCCTGGCGGACGCGGCGAACAAGAGTCCAATGAGCACAACCGCCGCCGCCGCGCCGCCCGATGAAGAACAATACAAGCACCGAAAACGATGGCCTGATCGCATCACACCTCTCGACGAATGTGGGGCCCGTCCCTCCCATCGGGCCCCGTCTGTTTCAGGATACCAGTTGGGACGATGTTGCCGCATTGTTCCACGCGATCTCCATCCCCGCGCGGTGAACAGAGCGACCGAAGAGGCCGCGAATCAGTCGTTCCGAGCGAATCGGTCGCAGATCCGGGCGTGGCGCCCAGAATCGAGAGATGATCGGCTTGATGGTCGTTGGCCCGTCATCGCCGCCACCATTGCCGGGAACCACGCAGTTGCCACTGAGATTGCAACGACCGAAAAGCTTCGAACTGTGACACGAACTGGCGCCACTACCCTCCGTGGCGGAGCAAACGCGACTTGCCGAACAGGTCACGCAAGCGCGGGGTGCCGCAGGGATACCGGCGGCGAGCATCACAACCGCTGAGAGACCGAGAACAAACGTGAGACGTTTCGAGTTCATGAAGCTCCTTCCCTTTCCGCACAGCCCGATGTCGAGATGAGACGCCAGGCGTGGGCGGTGAATGGCGCGGAGACGGCGCTGGTCACGCTCTTTCTCCGCGTACGGTTGATGAAATATCGCCGGTGGTAGGCGACGGTTTCCTTGGAACGCAGCATGCCGATGAGACAACTCCGGACAGGCGTGGTCAGCCAACCATCCAGGAGCCAGGGCCACAGGTGGCGATACGACGCTGGCGGAGACGTTCATCATTTCACCGGTTTCTTCCCCACGACAGGTTCGACCCGGAACCTTGCCGGCAGAGATTGGTGGTCACGGCGGAGCAAGAGGCAAATTGTGTGCCAGCTCTCCGCTTTCCCCCGGATCCATGCAGACCACCATCGAACAGCGTACCGGAGCGCAGGGAAACGGCGACGGCGGCCAAGAAAGTCGGATCCATGCACCGATTCAACCAGCCTGGAGGTCGTCTCATTCGCAGATAGAGACGGGCCGCTGCGCGCGCTCTAGGACGACTGTTCCATCTCGCACAGTGGCTGTTCTGTGTTGTCCTGCAGTGGGACATCCGGCTCTCGAGACCACGGTCCGGCGTTCATGTCCACCCGTGCCGCCCGACCTCGCCCCGCGGCATGCCGTGATACACTGCCCAAACAACGAACGAGGAGACCTGCCTGTGACCGAGCCGACCGTTGCCGAGAAGTACCCTGCTGTCCTGGAGCTCGAACCCGGCACTTACCACTGGTGCCGCTGCGGGCGCTCCGCCGGCCAGCCGTACTGCGACGGGTCGCATGCCGGCACGGCGTTCACACCGCTCACCTTCACGATCGAGGAGAAGAAGACCGTGGCCCTGTGCCAGTGCAAGGTCACCGGCAATGCTCCGTTCTGCGACGGCGCTCACAAGCGTCTCTGACAGATCACCGGTCTTCGCCGGCGCCGGCCACCTCTTCGAGGGAAGGGAACGGCCGGCGACAACGTCCGTCCGTCAGGTGAGCACGCCGGCCGGGAGCCTCTCCTCGATGGGTGAGCCGACGCGATGGCGGCATCTGGCCCGATCGACCGACCGTCGCCGGCAGGCCCGCCGGTGGCGCGGCACGGGCAAGACCGGCAGCCGGATCCTTCCCGGCGGGAGATGGTAGTCTGTGGGTGACTCTCGCGGACGTGAGGCGCCCCATCTGAACCGCGGGGTCGCACCACGGGAGGGCTTGTCGTGAAGGCACTTCTGGTCTATCCTGAACACCCCGATCAGACCTACTGGAGCTTCAGCCGCTCGCTCCCCTACATCGGATGCCGTAGCGCCATGCCTCCGCTGGGGCTCATCACGGTGGCGGCCATGCTACCGGACCACTGGCAGCTTCGCCTCATCGACATGAACACCACGATTCTGCGCGACGCGGACCTGCTGTGGGCCGACGTCGTTCTCACCTCGACCATGGTGGTTCAGGCGGCCTCGCTCCACGCGGTCATCGACCGATGCCATCGGCTCGACATTCCGGTGGTGGCGGGCGGTCCGTACCCCAGCGGCTCCCCCGGACAGGTTCACCAGGCGGACCACATCTTCGTCGGAGAGGCCGAGGACGAGATCGCCGCGTTCGCGGCAGCGCTGGAGTCGGGAACGGCCCCGAAGATTCACCGCGCCTCCGGCCTGCCCGCCATCGGCCACGCTCCGGTGCCCCGGTTCGACCTCCTGGATCTCGACGCATATGCTTCCATGGCCATCCAGCACTCGCGGGGCTGCCCGTTCGGATGCGAGTTCTGCGACATCTGGAAGCTGTACGGCCGACGCTCCCGGGTCAAGGAACCGTCCCAGATGGCCGCCGAGCTGGACGCACTCCACGACGCGGGCTGGCGCGGCTCGGTCTTCTTCGTCGACGATAACTTCATCGGCAACCCGCATGTGGCTCGCCGCTCGCTGGCGACTCTCGAGTCCTGGCAGGCGGAGCACGGTTTTCCCTTCCAGTTCTACACCGAGGCATCTGTGAATCTCGGTACTGACGACGCGCTCATGGGCGCCATGCGTGATGCCGGCTTCAACTTCGTCTTTCTCGGCATCGAATCACCATCGAGCGAGAGCCTGGCCGGCGCCAACAAGCCGCTGAACGCGAGGCTCGATCTCCTCGATGTGGTCCGCCGCATCCAGGCGCACGGCCTCGAGGTCTCCGGGGGCTTCATTGTCGGCTTCGACGAGGACACGGAGGACATCTTCGACCGCCAGATCGCCTTCATCCGGGAAGCCGCCATCCCGATGGCCATGGTGGGCATTCTCACCGCCATCGAGGGCACGGACCTCTACGACCGGCTGAGGGCGGAGGGCCGTCTGCTGCACGAATCGCCCGGCGACAATACCCACCGCTTCGAGGCGAACTTCATCCCTCGCCTGCCCGCCGATCAGCTCGCCGCCGGTTACCGGCGCGTGATGAACACGCTCTACGACCCGACACTGAGGGATTACTTCTCCCGCTGCCGGCGTCTGTTCGACCGGCTGGGGCCCAACCCCCGCTTCACCCGGCGCATCGTGTCGCGGGAGATCCGCGCCCTGCTCCGCTCTCTCGCCACGATCGTAACCCGCCGGTACGGCCGGGAGTACCTTCGCTTTCTCCTCTGGTGCCTGCGGCGCCACCCGGCCCGCTTTCCGGAGGCGGTGCGCCTCGCCATCCAGGGCTTCCATCTCGAGGCGATCACGCGGGAAGCGCTCGCCTGTGACGATCTACGCAAGGTGTCCGTGAAGCTCACCGAGCGGTTCGCGGTGCGCCTGGGCCGGATCGCACGCGGCGCACGGAGACCATCCATCACTGCCGCCGCGTATGTCCGCACGGTGATGATCGAGCGGGACCGAGTGCTGCGCAATCTGAGGCGGCGCCTGCGCAGCCTGGCTCCCGACGCCCGCGCTGCCGCCGCGTTGATCTACGGGGAGACCCTCACCAGGCTCGACGCCCTGTGCTCCGAGCACCTCCCCACAGCTTCGGGTGTGTTCCACGCCGGCACCGAGCGACTCGCCGCCCTGCGCACGGCACTGCAGAATGATGTCGATCGAGTTCGCTTGCGATCTCTCGCGCTCTACGCCAGGGCCGGTGACGGCGTGGCAGAGATCCGTCGAGAGATACGGGCCGTCCATGGCATGCGCCGCGCGATCCTGCGTCGGGCGAGGCGGCGCGTGCAGGCTCTGCCCGCCGAGTACCGTGTTCTGGGCAGTGTCGAGCTGCAGGCCCTGCGCCGCACACTCGCCGGCGTGGTCCCCGTCACCACCTGATGGTTCACGGCGCAAGTTGACGACGCCGGCCGGATGGGCCTCACTGAATTCCCGGAACGCCAGGTCCTGCTTTCCGACCGTGCCGACGAGGCCCTCGCCCTCCACGCGCTCCATGACGAGAACAGGCATGCCGGCGTCTTCCTCGACCAAGTGCACGGTGACGATGTTCGGATGATTGACGGCGGCGGTCACCCACACGGACAACATCCATTGATTCAGTCACTTGAAGAGCATCAATAGCAAGATTCTGGCGTCTTGACTTTCGCCTCGCCCGGGTCGACTTTTTCTTGACGGGGCGGTTCTGCCCCCTGGGGGTAGCCATGCGAAGAGATCCGACCAAAGTGATGCCCGGCTCCCAGGAGAGCAGGGGATTCCAGCAGTTCCTGACCGGCCACGACGTGAAGCTCGTCCAGGTGTCCGGGGACGCGGCCGGCACGCAGTTCGAGCTCCGCCAGGAGGTTCAGACGCTCGGTCGCGGAGCGGATGCCGACCTCGTCATCGATACAGAGGCCGCGTCTCGAAAGCACGCCGCCATCGAATTCGCCGGCGGACAGTTCCGCGTGCGCGATCTCGGCAGCACCAACGGCTTCCTGCTCAACGGCAAGTCGGTGCAGACAGCGAACCTGCAACACGGCGATCAGATCGAGATCGGCGGGCAGGTTTTCCAGTTCATCTGCGACACCCGGGATGTCGATCCCGAGACCTATCAGATCGACGCGGACGACTGATCCGACAGGTTCCCCCACGAACCGGAACGGCAAACCAACATGAGCAGGCCGTCCAACCCACGCCCCAGACATGTCGCGGACTACGAGATCGAACGGGAGATCGGTCAGGGCGGCATGGGTGTGGTCTACCTGGCCCACCAGCAGACTCTCGAGCGCCCTGCCGTTCTCAAGAAGATCCGCCGCGAGCTCTTGACCGACACCATTGCTGTCGAACGCTTCCGGCGTGAGGCATGCGCGGCCGCAGCCGTGCACCATCAGAACGTCGTTGCCGTCTACGACGCCTTCGAGTGGCGCAACGACCTCTACATCGCCCAGGAACTGGTCGACGGACAGGACCTGCGGGCAATTCTCGACAAGGCGAAGCGCCTGCGCCCCGAGATCGCCGCACTGATCGCCCTGGAGGTCGTACGTGGCCTCGAGGAGATCCACGCCCGCGGGATCGTGCACCGCGACGTCAAGCCCGGCAACGTTCTCATCGGCTGGGAGGGCGAGACCAAGATCGCCGACTTCGGCATCGCGCTGGCGGAGAACGGCAACGGCCTCACCCGGCCCGGCCTGATGGTCGGCTCGGTCCACTACATGTCTCCCGAACAGATCCTGGGCGAGCCGCTCGACCATCGCAGCGACCTCTTCCTGCTCGGTATCCTCCTGTACGAGATGATCGCGGGCATGCCGCCGTTCCAGGAATCGACCGACGCCTCGGCGGACACGCTCCTCCACAGGATACAGGACGGCCGCTTCACACCGCTGCGCAAGATCGCGCCGCAGGCGCCGCGCTATCTGGCGCGCCTGATCCGTTTCTGCCTGCGAGCCCGGCCGGCGCAGCGCGTGCCATCGACCACCGCCGTCCGGCGGTTACTCGAGCGCCGGCTGCGCAGCCACTCGCCGGCCGACTGCCGCCGGAGGATCGCCATCTACCTGCGGGAGCGTGGCATCCTGGAGCCGATCGACGAGCACACCGCCGTGCGACCGAGGCAGCCGGGGGCCAGGGCGCAGCCGCGCGGCGCCCGGTTCCCACAACGCCGACTCCCTGACGGGCGGGCAGGTCTGCCGTCATCGCTCTCGCGCCGTGTCACCGTGGCGGCGTCGCTGCTGATGGCGGTGATCACCACGGGCTACGTCCTGCGCCCGGCGAGCACCGGGACGACGAGAGCCGAGCTCGCCCAGGTGCGATTCGCGGAGGGGAGCCCGCTGGGCGCAAACGAGTCGGGTTCGCCACCGCCCACTGGCTCGTCGACCGGTTCGTCGCAACCTGCTCCCACGGGGCCGGCAGTCGGAACCGTTCCATCACCGTCGCCCGAGCCGGCAAGCGTGCGCTTCGTCGCCTATCCATGGGCCGAGATTCGTGTTGATGATGGCCCGCCTTTCTTGACCCCGCGGGCACTGCCGGTGGAACTGCCGCCCGGATCGCACCGGGTCGTCTTCACGCACCCGACTTACGGCGAGGCGGAGGTGACCATCGACGTCGAGCCGGGCGAGACACTCGACGTGCGGCACGAGTTCGAGAAGGCGGCGGGCCGATGAATGCACGCCGGATGGCCTCGCCACGGCCGATGGTCCTGGACCTGATCGGACCTCTCCTGCGGGTGGGGCTGGTCGGCCTGGCAGTGCTGATGGCGACAGGCGCCGGCGCCGTCGAATTGACTCACAAGGTGCGCCGCGGCCAGTCGGCGTCGTCCATCGCCCGGGACTACTACGGCAAGCTGGCAGCCGGTGAGTTGCTGCTCCTGTACAACGGCAAGACCAGCGACGTGCTGCATCCGGGCGAGACACTCCGCATCCCGTACACCGCGGTGCACACGGTGCGACCCGGAGACTCGTGGTCGGCCATCGCCCAGAGATACCTGCACCGCCCGGCTGCCTACCCGACCATTGCCGCGCTGAACGGCCTCTCCCCCGACCGGGCCTTGCACGTGGGCGACCGCATCCTGATCCCGGTCGTGTTCCCCTACGCGCTGCGCCGGGGCGAGACGCTGAGCGTGCTCGCCGACACGTTCCTCGGCGATCAACAGCTCAGCCGCGTGCTCCAGGAGTTCAACGGCATCGCCGATCCACGGCGCCTCTCACCGGGGCAGCCCCTGGAGATCCCGATCGTCTCGCTGGTTCTGCTGAAGGATGCGAGACCGGCGGCTCCCGGACCGCCATCGAGACGGAAGTCACCAGCGGTGACCACGCCGACGACAGCGGTCAGGGCGACCGCGCGGCGGCCCCCGGTCCCGCGCTTCACCCGGCAGCTTCTCGCTGCCGAGAAGGCGTACCGTCGCGGCGACTACGCACGAGCGCGCAGGTCTTTGACGACACTCCAGAGCCGTGTGGTCGCTGGCGGCACAACCGCGGACAAGACCGAGCTCTGGCGCCTGCTCACCTTCGTGTACGTCGCCTTCGACCAGAACGACGACGCCTGCCTGGCCTACCGGTCCTTGAGTCGGAGTGCGTCCAGCGTCGCGTTCGATCCTGACCTGGTTTCCCCGAAGATCCGGCGGGTGGTGACGGGCTGCGCTGCCGGCTAGACCGGCTGCCGGCCCCATGCCGCAAGACCGCGCCGCGCTGGTGACGGGAGCGGGACGGCGGAGCGGGCAGCTCCGGAATCCTCTCGGGACCGACCCGCTACTGACCCTCGGGCGGCGGGTCGCCGGCCGCCGGACGGGCGCTGACGACGGCCAGCACCTCTCCGTCAGGTGAGAAAGCCAGACGGGTGATGCCATCCACCCCGTCCGCTTTCAGGTCGGCGACCTGCGCCCACTCCGCATCATCCGGAAGCCGGCGATACAGCCGGCTGCCGTCCCCCATCCAGACCGCGCCGTCCGGAGCCCAGGCGTAATCCTCCCGGCCCGGCCGGGTCGGCGCCAGGCGTCGCATGACACCGGTCCCGGGATCGATGGCCGTCAGCCACCAGGTCGCCTCATCCGACTTGTCGACGAAGCTCATCTCCGTCTTGTCCGGGATGCGCGCCAGGGTATGACCGGGAGAGCGGGCCAGCACGGTGCCAGGCCCGGCGCCGATGCGCGCTCGCTGCAGCGTGACCGGATCGCCGAGAACGTAGAGAAGGACCGTGTCCTGATCGATCCAGGCGTGGTAGCCGACCGGATTCACATCCGGCAGGAGAAGATCCTGCCGTTCGCCGTCGAGAGAGAGCCTCCAGAGCTGCTGCTTGAGGTCGCCGTAGTCCCGCACCACCGAGATGGCGTTCTGACCGGGTATCGGCGTCGGCGAGTACTCGCTCTCCGGCGTTTGCAGCAACATCCGGTCGTGGCCCGACCGCAGGTCGTGAATACGGATGTCCGCGCCATGTGCGCCGATGGAGCTGTAGACCATTCGGCGACCGTCAGGGAGGAAGCACGGTTGATTGTCGTAGCCCTCCCGGTCGGTCACGCGGGCGGGGTCACCCACGTCCGTCCCGTTGACGAGCACGGTGAAGATGTCGGTGGACGGCGCCTGCGCCCTGACGGCAGGAACACCGAGCAGCCCGCCCACCACG
>JBHHZI010000002.1:0-67319 GCA_046757965.1 Acidobacteriota bacterium
GTGGCTCGGTTCTCCGGAGGCGGAGGCGGTGGCCAGCCAGGTGATCGGCATCGCCCTGGTGGAGAGTCACGCCCATGACAAGCTCGCGCACCTCACCGATCGGATCGGCGCCCGTCTCAGCGGCTCCCCGCAGCTCGACGAGGCCGTGAAGTGGGCCGCGGCCGAGTTCACGAGAGACGGCCTGCACCCGGTGTGGCGGGAGCGGGTGATGGTGCCGCACTGGCGGCGGGGCGACGAGGCGGCGTGGGTCGTCTCGCCGGTGAGACGGAAGATGGCTCTGACCACCCTGGGCGGCAGTGTGGGCACCCCCGAGGGCGGTCTGCGCGCCGAGGTGATCGAGGTGCACGGCTTCGAGGAACTGGAGGCGGCCGGCGAGGCGGTGCGCGGCAAGTTCGTCCTGTTTGCCCACGAGATGCGGCGCAATGGCCAGGATGAGTTCGGCTACGGCAACGGGGCACGCATGCGTGTGGCCGGGCCGGTGGAGGCCGCGAAGCGCGGCGCGGTGGGCATGCTGATCCGCTCGCTGGGCACCGCCAGCTACCGGTTACCGCACACCGGCATGACGCGCTACGCCGACGATGTCGACAAGATCCCGGCCGCCGCCCTGGCCGTCGAGGACGCGTTGCTCATCCATCGTCTCCTGGCCGCAGGTGAGCGCGTCGAGGTCGAGCTGACCCTGGGCGCGAAGATGCTGCCGGATGCTCCCTCGGCCAATGTGCTGGCGGAACTGCGCGGGCGGGAGCGACCGGACGAGGTGGTCGTGATCGGCGGGCATCTCGATTCCTGGGATGTGGGGGCCGGGGCCATCGACGACGGCGCGGGCTGCGCCATCGTCATGGAGAGCCTGCGGCTGCTGGCCAAGCACCACCTCGTGCCGCGGCGAACCATCCGCGCGGTGCTGTTCACCAACGAGGAGAACGGCCTGCGCGGCGGCCGGGACTATGCGAAGCGCCACGAGGACGAGATGCCGAACCACGTGGCCGCCATCGAGTCCGACTCGGGAGGGGGCACTCCTCTCGGCTTCCGGGTGACGTCCGGAGAGGGTGGGGCGGAAGTCGTCCAGCGGATTGCCCGCTATCTGTCGGTGATCGGCGCCGACGAGGTCGGATCACCGGGCGGTGGTGCCGACGTGGGTCAGATGCAACGGTTCGGCGTCCCGCTTCTGGGCCTGCGCCCCGACACGACCTATTACTTCGACTACCACCACACCGATGCCGACACGCTCGACAAGGTGAACCGTGCCGACCTGGATCGCCAGGTCGCCGCGATGATGTGGATGGCGTACGCCCTGGCGGAGATCGACACGCCGTTGCCGCGCGTGCCGCCCGGTGCCGACAGCGGGGAGTGACGCCAGGCTGCGCTGCGAGCGGCCCGGCGAGTGGACGCGTTGCGGCCGCGGCTCTCATGATCCCGCCCGAACTCGAGGCCAAGATCCCTAGGCCGGCGCGCTATTTCCGGTGGCACTGGACGCAGAAGCTTCCCTTCGCCTCGCCGGCGAGCAGCCCCTTCCGGAGGGAGGCGTGAGGCGCGTGGCAGCTCGTGCATCCGAAAGACCTCTCGGGACGCAGCGGATCGTGCTCGGCGTGGACCGGGTGCTTTGCCACCGGATGGCCGGCGCGCGAGCCGCCGAGAGCGAGCTTGGGAAGCGCCTCGAAGGTGGCCGCATCCACGGGCCGCCCGCCGAACAGCAGCACGCGACCCTCGTCGTCGATCCGGCGCGACCCCGGCGCACGAGCGTGGCACTCGAGGCACAGATCGTTGTCCTCCCCGCGGAGCAGCCGTGCGAACCTCGAGGCGTGCGGCTCGTGACACGCGATACAGCCGAAGCTCTGGACACCGCCGTGGACCACGGGGCGCTCGATCTCCTCGGCGACCTCCACGTGGCACTCGAGGCAGACGTCATTGGCGACGGCTCCTTGGCCGAGCAGGAGGTGGTCGCGCTGCGAGGAATGGGGGCTGTGACAGGCGGTGCACATCGCCTCCGCGACCGGGTCGTGACGGGACGTGGCACCTTCCACCTCCGCAGGGTTGTCGTGGCACATCACGCACAGCTCCTCGGGAACGGCCTGCAGGTTCACGGTGGTCTCGTCTCCCGATCCCGACAGCGTGTGGCACGTGTCGCAGCCTGCCTCGGCCGCCGCATGGACCACCTTCCCGCCCAGCAGATCATCGTGGCAGTCCGTGCAGGCAGGATCGCCGAACTCTGCCGGGTCCGGGTGGGGCGAGCCCGAGGAAGGCTCCTCGGAGGAGCGGGCCGGCACCGCCGCGAGGATCCCGGCGAGAAACAGTCCGAGGAACAGCGTCCGCGGCCCGGACCATCGCATGGTTCGCCCCCTCGTCGTCATGGGTACTCCCTCGGCTTGTGCTGGTTGTTGTGGCACTTCAGGAAGCACGCCCCGGCAAGCGTGCCCCGATCCTCGAACATGAGCAAACCATCGCTGTTGGGCAGCACCACCGACGTGTCGAAGTTGATGAGGTGGGAGTTGTTCGTGCTGTTCCCCTGGACATGGCTCACGCCGTGAGGGTCGTGGCACACCATGCACGACGCGTTCTCGCCGTCGATATGGCGCTTGTGATCCGTGAAGCTCTCGTCGTTGAGGATGCTCGCCTCACTGTGGCACTTGAAGCACAGGGCGTACATCCCGGCAAAGTCCGTCCCGGTATTGCCGTCCCCGACATCGAGGTTGCGCTCGAGCAGATGGTTGTGGCTCGAGCCGTGAGGCCCGGCCGGTCCCGCCCCTCCGGCGCCTGGGCTCGTGTCGCTGTTGTGGCAGTCGGTGCAGTACAAGACGCTCGCGGTCGTCCAGGGCGCGAGCAAGCTGGGCACGTCGGGGTTCGGCCCCGGAGCCTCCACGGCGTGGTGTGAAGGGCTCAGCGGGTCGAACTCCAGCCGCGTGTTGAACTGCACGATCTGCCGCTGCGTGTACGGCGGGTAGGGCAGGCCGGAGTCCTGCGGTCTGTTGGCGCTGTCGGCGTGGCACTTGTAGCAGAGCTCGTACTCGGAGAGCGCCGGATCGCGGAGGGCGCCGGATGTGTCGATGCCCCAGGTTCCGGCGAGCGCCCCGGATACATCCGGAGCGCTGGCCGCCTGGGAGTAGGCGGCATGGGGGTTGTGACAGTCGGGGCACTCCGCGTGGCGCGCATCGCCGGGGTTGATCTCCGGCAGCGTGGCCGAGGGGTTGGTGGGCGACTCGGCGGCGTCGTGAACCGAGGGGGTGACCGAGAACGTCGGGTGGACGACCAGCTTGGAGAACTCGGCCACGACGTCTTTCGTGGCGACAGAGCCGTCATGGCAGGCGCCGCACGTCGACTCCTCGATGAACTTCAGGTTGCGCTGTGGCGCGTTGCCCGAGTGGGGCCGATGGCAGCTCTCGCAGCCATTGTCCTCGACGGTCGTGTAGCCGGTGTGCGCACCCTGGGTGCTCGTGTAGGTCGACTGCGAGGACTGATGACTCGAGGGGTTGGAGTTCCAATGCTCGACCTGGTGGCAGGTCACGCACAACGCCGACGCCCGGTTGCTCTTGACCAGGAACCGCAGGCTCACCGGGTCCGTGTCCTCCGTGTGCGCGTCGTGGCACGACGTGCACTGGACCTTGCCACCCTGATCCAGTTTCACGGGATCGCCGGGAGGCGGGTTCAGGATCTCGGGGTCGGTGAGATTCGGCACGAACGAGATTGGATGGTCGTCCGTGAGGTCCGTGCCCAGGTTGGCGGGGCCCGCCGGCATTCGCCCCCCCACGCCTGTGTTCTGGAGGGCAAGAAGCCCGTCGTTGACCGTCTGGCCCAGGGCGACGGTCCCATCGTGACAGCTCAGGCAGAGCTTGGACGCCCCGGTGGGCTGCTCCAGGGGCAGGGTGACGGTGAGGGTGGTGCTGGAGTACGTCGCGTAGCTCCCCGGCGTCGCCAGCTCGTGGTTCCACAGCGGTACGGCGGGGTTCGCATTGTGGGGCGTGTGACAGAAGATGCAGATCTGCGATTCCGTGCCGGCGGTGATGGTCCCCGGCCCGCTCACCGACAGGTTGTGCTTCGAGGTCTCCACGCCGCCCAGGGCGCCGCGCACCGCGAGCAGCAGCAGGAGGAGGGCGGCCGGCGCCGCGCGCCGCCTCATGACGCGCCCGCGGCTTCGCCCAGGTAGCGCAGGATCTGCACCCGGTGGTTGGCCGAGTCGGCGATGAAGATCCGCCCGGAGGCGTCGATGTGAATGCCCGTGGGGAGCCAGAACTGCCCCGGCCCCGTCCCCGTGCCGCCGATCACCGTCAGCAGGCGCCCGCCGCCGTCATAGACCTGCACCACGTCGTGCAGCCCCTCGACCACGTAGACGTGGCCGTCCCGGTCGAGGGCGATTCCCTTCGCCTTGTCCAGGTCCCCCGGACCGGTGCCCGCCGAGCCGAACGATGCCACGAACCCACGCTCGGGGTCGAGGATCTGCACCCGGAAGTTCATCGAGTCCGTGACGTAGAGTCTGCCCCCGGGGCCCACCGTCACCGCCACCGGGTAGTTGAACCGGCCGTCTCCGGTGCCGCGCCCGCCGAGCACAGCCTTGCGCCTGCCCTCCTCGTCGAAGCCCACGACGCGGTGCCCCAGCGTGTCGACCACCCACAGGAGGCCGCGCCCGAGGTCGAACGCCAGGCCGGTGGGCCGCCTGAGCTCGCCCTCTCGCACGAACCGGTCGAGGTTCCGGGCCTGTTCCCCGGAGCGGAACACCGCCCCGCGGGCGGAGTCGGCGACGTAGAACCGTCCCTCCGGGTCGAACGCCACGCCCACCGGGGACTCGAGGGGCCGGCCGCCCGCCCGGGTCAGGCGGTGATAGCGCTTGTGCCCGGGGTCGAACACGTGGAGGCTGCGGGCGTCGGGATCGGCGACAGCGATGCGACCGTCCGGGGCCACGGCGATGGCATAGGGCCGCGCCAGCGCGCGGGCCCGTCTTCCGCGGAACAGACGCGCCAGGAAGCGTGTCACCGCGCCGCGCCGGATGCCCAGGTCCCGGGGCACGCGGAAGGAGTCGAGGTACTCGATGCGCGCCGCGGCCGGCGGCGGCGGCCACACGGGGCCGGGCGGCGACGGCGCGCCCGAGGAGGGAGACCGGTGAGCGCACGACACCGTCACGAGGAGACTCAGCGCCGCCAGCGCCGGCGCGACGCCCGCGGCGCGGCGCGTCCTCGCTCTCCGTCTCCCCGCCATCGCGCTGCCCACGTCAGAAGAACCGCCGCGTGACCCGGATGATCAGGGTGTCATCGGTGAATGCGGTCTCGTTGCGACGTTCGTAGTGAGACAGGCCCGCGGAGAACGTCCAGTCGCCCCACACATAATCGATCTCCGGCCGATAGGACAGGACCTTCTCATCGCCGATGGTCGTGAACGTCCGATCCTCGATCCGCGCCTGGGCCGTCAGCCGCAGGCCGCGCCAGAGCCGCCAGTGAGCGCCGAATGTCCCCACGTCCGCTTCGCTCACCAGGTCCGTCCCCTGGACGAACACCGATGAGCTCGCCGGGTCGGGCAGGAAGTCCGAGACGCCGTCCCGTGTCGAGAGCGTCAGGTTGAACCCGCCACGCGGGTGGCTCAGCGATCCCTCGACGCCGTACTCCTCGCTCGACTGCAGGCCGAAGTCGAAGGTGTCGCGACTGGTGTCGCGCCAGAAACCCGATGCGCGCATCTTCCACCCGCCCTGGAACCTTCCCTCCCAGCCCACGGTGACGCGCGCCTCGTCGAAGGTGAACCCGACGCCGGTGGTGTCGTTGTCGTCGCGTGTGTACGACACGGTGGCGAAGATCTCGTCGTCCCCGTTGAGGTCATAGGACCCGCCCACCTCGCCGCGGTGGCCCAGGGCGCGCCGGTCCGGGCCGGAGTTGAAACCCGCCCGATCGTAGTCGATGGAGTAGGCAGTAGCCAGGTGGGCCCGGGCCCAGTCCCTTCGGTAGTGCACCCCGGCCTCGACCCCCAAGAGGTTGTGGTTCGCCGGGCCGGCCGACGATTCCGTGTCGATGGCCCCGACCTTCAGGCTGGCGTCTGTCTCCCAGGAGCGGCCCAGCGACACGTGGGCCTGGGTCCGGAGCAGGTGGCTCGTGGAGTCCACGAACCGCCCGTCGTTGTCCTGGAAGTCGTAGCTCCACCCCATGCGGGATCGATCCCTGCGCGGAAGATCGAAGCGCGCCGAGACGCGGCTCGCCGTCAGGTCGTCCTGCTCGCGGGTGGAGAACGTGGCGTCGGACAGCGTGTAGTGGGCGGTCACGTTGAGGTTGGCGCCGCCGGCGAACCTCGTCCGGTCGGTGAGGACGAGGCTCCGGCGCCGGAAATCCGTGCCGTTGACGCTCTCCTTCTGCCGGTGGAGCCCGTAGCGGAACGACAGGTCGCTGCCGCCGAGCCGCGTGTCCAACTCGACGAGCCCGTTCTTGCTGCGCTCCTCCAGCGCGACCGGCGAGAGGAGCTCGAAGCGCCCGCGGTCGAAGACCAGCCGCAGCTTGGGGATCCTCTGCGTGGCCAGATTCCACTCGGCACCCCAGACAGCGGTCTCCCGGTCACTCTGCGCCAGGGAGACGCCGGAAGAGTCGGTGTTCGATCGCCGGCCGTAGAAGGTGAGGGGAAACGGCCGGCCGGGGAAGAACGTCGTCGTGCCGCGGTAGCCCAGGGTCGACGTGTCGATGGCGTCGCCGTCCGAGTCCGAGTCGGTGCGGTAGAGATCCAGCCCCAGGGAGAAACGGTTGAAGCGCGGATCCCACAGGAAGCCGCTGGTGTCCAGGGCGTACTTCTGCCGGAACGAGTTGAACCGGTTGTCCACGCTGCCCGAGTCGGCGTCACTGCGGTAGTACTCCCAGTCGCCGGAGGCGGTCCAGCGGATCGGCCCCCCCAGGGAGAACCCCTCACCCTGCCCGGCGGCGGCCGCCGGCAGGGCCAGAACCGCTCCCAGCGCCACCCACCCGAACCGCCGGAGTCCCCGCATGGCGCAGCTCCCCTGGCCCCTGGGGGCCAGGCGGCGCTCGGTGCGCCCGCCCGCCCCCCCTGTGGAGCCCTACTTCTGGTGACAGCTCAGGCAAAGCCCGCTCCCGGAGTTGCTCCTGACCAGAAACGGGTCGTTGGTGTTGTCGTGGGGGTCGTGGCAACTGGCGCACTGCACCTTGCTGCCGAACAGCGGGATGAGGTTCGCCGCATCCACGAAGCTGGCGGAGATGGGCGGGGCCAGTTCACCGTCTGCGGTCGCCAGCGCCGTGTCGTAGGTGAAGTTGACGGGATGGTCGTTGCTCAGGTCACTGCCCAGGTTCGTGGGCCGGGTGCCGACGATCTTCCCGTTGATATCGAGCTCGTTCCCGGAGCCCATGGTGGGGTTGACGCCCAGGGCGTTCGACGGGTTCCCCAGGTCGTTCACGCCGACGGTCCCGTCGTGGCAGCTCATGCAGAGATTCGAGATGTCCGTCCCGCCCCCGATGTCGCTGATGTCGGTCGCGTCGAGAGTTGCCGACGTGTAGACGCCGTAGGACGCCTGCTGGGACAGCGTGTGGTTCCACAGAGGCGCGGCGGGCGCCGCCTGATGCGGCGTGTGGCAGAAGACACAGATCTGATCCTCGTCCGTCGAGATGTCCGTGATCTGATCCGTGCCGGCCGTCGAGGACAGGTTGTGCTTCGTGTCGATGATGTTCGCCTGGCCGAAGGCGACCAGGGTGTTGACCGCCAGGAGGATGAGACCGCCCAGCAACCAGTTATTTCGTCTTCTCATGACAACCCCCTTCGTTCCTTCACTCATGGTTCCAGAGAAACTGGATCGTTCTCAGGACTGCGTGTCGTGGTTCGATTCACCTCCTTTTTCGTCGGGGGAAACCGTTCGGCCCGAGGAGGGCGCCCGCCGGTTCTCCTTCCTGTTGATCTTCGAGCGGGCCCTTGCCGCCGCCTCGGTCAGGTACTGGAAGACCTGGACCCGGGCGTTGACCTGGTCCACGACGAAGATGCGATCTTGCTCGTCGATATGGACTCCCGCCGGGAGCCAGAAGGCACCGGGTTTCTGCCCCAGAGCCCCGACGAAGAGAAGAAGCTGTCCCTGGCGGTCGAAGATCTGGACGTTGTTGAACGCCGCGTCGGCCACGTAGATGTGTCCCTCACTGTCGAGGGCGATCCCCTTGGGCCGGTGGAAATCCCCGAAGCCGTCGCCCGCCTCGCCGAAGGTCGAGACGAATTCGCCGTCGGGCGAGAAGACCTGTACGCGGAAGTTTCCGGTGTCCACCACGTAGAGGTTGCCCTCCGGGTCAAGGGCGACGTTCGTCGGGAAGTTGAACTGTCCCTCGCCGGGACCGCGGGAGCCCAAGGTGGCGATGTGCGCCCCGTCGGCCGTCGAGTAGAGGACAATCTGGTGCAGATGGCTGTCGGCGACGTAGAGCCGCTGCCGCTCGCGGTCGATGGCGATGCCGGTGGGGTTGGTCAGGCCCTCTCCCTGGCCCACCGCCAGGATCACCTCCCCCTCGGGGCTGAAGCAGAAGACATGGTCGAGATCGGCGTCGGAGACCCAGATCCTCTCCTGGGCGTCGATGGCGATCCCGATGGGCGTGTGCAGGGCCGCACGGCCTCCCCCCCCGAGCAGGCGCACCTGCCGGGCTTCAGGGTCGAAGACAACGACCGCGCCGAAGCCCGTGTCCGTGACGTAGACGGTGCCATCGGAGCCCGTCGTGACTCCGTACGGCTTGCGGAGGGAGATGCTCGCCTCCTCCTCGTGCCCCAGGAGGAAGCGCCGCCAGCGGCTGGGCTTCTTCCGGAAGTCCCGGCTCCCGTGGTAGGCCTGGAGGTAGCGCACCCGCGGGAGCTCAGGCTGCAGCGGCCACACGAGTTCGGGCCCGGCGGCCGGCGGGTCGGTCTTCGGACTTCCCCTGGCGACCGCCGGGTTGGCCGACGCCAACCCCAAGAGGGCCGCAGCGGTGATCGCCATGGCGGTGCCGCGAGGGAACAACGTCATCGAGCTGATTCGCATGGTCCGGTCTCCTCGGGGGACGTGGTGGCCGCGCCACCTCCCTCTGTCTCGGGGTGTGGCGCAAGAATCATTCCATGGGGAAGCGTTCACAAGTAGTCCATAACATATTGTTTAATATGGCTTTACCTTGTTGTCATGGGTGCGGTTCCGGGACTTTGTGAGGAAAATCACAAAAATCTGGGGCATTTCACACAGGCGGCCGCCGGAGCCCCGCGTCGGCGTTTGCGCTGGCGCTGGGTCCTGCCGGTGCGACCCGGCCGGTTCGTGGACAGGGCGGCGCCGGCATGGGGTGCCTTCCACCGCCCGGCGGAAGGAACTGAACCGCCCTGGGCTGGCCGGAGACTCCCGAGTGTGAGACGACGGGGTTCGTGACGAGACAAACGGGGTCTTCCCCGGAGGTACGGGGACCGGGCGGTGCGGCTGGTCCTGGAGCACCAGGACCAGCATGATGCGCACCGGGCGGCGATGGAGTCGATGGACGACAAGCACAAGGCTCGTCCGGACGATCCCGAGCGGCTGCCGGCGCCGACGGTCATGTAGAATACCGCTCCCACGCCAGACCGTGCGCCGGTAGCTCAGCTGGATAGAGCATCAGACTTCGAATCTGAGGGTCGGGGGTTCGAATCCCTCCCGGCGTACCATGCAGAAGGGGCCCATGCCGGTGACTCCGGTGTCGCCGGCACGGGACAGGGCGCTGGCGAGCGATGGTGGCCCGGGGCGTTGCCTTGGCGGGGACACTTTCCTATCATGGGGTGCTCTTGCTTGCGGCGCCGGGGGTGAGGAGTCTGAACCCTTCTACCTCTCCCGGCGACTCGGGCCACGTCCTTCATCAAGATTTCCAAGTGACCGATCGAGCCTTCGAAGCCGAGAAGCGAGCCAATATTGCACGGCTTGCGGAACGCACCGATCTCGTGGACCTGTCGAACGAGTGGCTGGCAAAGGTCTCGGAGCTGGGATACAGCTACCACTTCACCTGGATGGGACAGCCGATCATCCAGTTCCCCCAGGACATGGTCGCCATGCAGGAGATCATCTGGGCGGTCAAGCCCGACCTGATCGTCGAGACGGGCATTGCCCGCGGCGGGTCTCTGATCTACTACGCATCGCTTCTGGAACTGATCGGCGGAGACGGCCGTGTCCTGGGCATCGATATCGACGTCCGGGAGCACAACCGCGTGGCGATCGAAGCACACCGCATGTTCAAGCGCATCGATATGATCCATGGGTCGTCCGTGGCTCCGGAGGTGGTGGCGCAGGTCTCCTCACGCTGCGCGGGGGCGAAATCCGTGATCGTGATTCTCGACAGCAACCACACTCACGATCATGTCCTGGCGGAACTGCAGGCGTACTCGCCCCTCGTGACGAAGGGGGGCTACCTTGTTGTGTTCGACACGGTGATCGAGGAGATGCCTGCCGATTCCTTTCCCGATCGGCCGTGGGGTATCGGTGACAATCCCGCCACGGCTGTGCGGGCTTTCCTGAAGACCACCGACCGCTTCGAGATCGACCGTGCGATTCCCGGCAAGTTGCAGGTCACCGTTGCCCGGAGTGGCTACCTCAGGTGCATCGCGGACTGATGAAGGACCGCATTCCCATCTCGGGTCCGTGGATCACCGACCGGGAGGTCGAGTACGCGGCAGATGCTGCGCGCACGGCGTGGTACTCCGGAGCCGGCGAGTATTCGCGCCGGTTCGAGCAGGCAGTCGCGGCCTACGTCGGCACCAAGCACGCGGTCTCCCTGCCGCACTGCACAGCGGGCGTTCACCTGGCTCTTGTGGCGCTGGGCGTCGGGGCGGGGGACGAGGTCATCGTTCCGGATGCGACCTGGATCGCGTCCGCTGCGCCGATCACGTACGTGGGAGCCACCCCGGTCTTCGCAGATGTGGACCCGGATACCTGGTGTCTCGACGTGGGTGCGTTCGAGGCGTGTGTGACGTCCCGGACGAAGGCCGTCATCGCCGTGGACCTCTACGGGGGAATGCCCGATATGGATGCCCTGCTCGCGGCTGCCGGGCGCCTGGGCATCGTGGTCATCGAAGACGCCGCGGAGGCGATCGGCGCGGAATACCGGGGGCGCCGGGCAGGCAGTCTCGGTGCTGTGGGAGTGTTCAGCTTCCACGGCTCGAAGACCATTGTCACCGGCGAGGGCGGGGCGCTTGTCACGGACAGTGACGAACTGCACGACAGGGTCCGCGTGCTGTGTGACCATGGGCGTCCACCTCACGATCGATTCTTCCGGAACACCGAGGTGGCCTTCAAGTATCGCATGAGTGATCTCCAGGCAGCCGTCGGTCTGGCTCAGATCGAGCGTGTCGAGGAGATCGTGGCTCGGAAGCGAGAGATCTTCTCATGGTACGCCTCGCACCTCGCTTCCGTGGACGGGGTGTGCCTGAATATCGAGCCCGCCGGGACGCGGAACAGCTACTGGATGGTCACGGCGATCATCGATGCACGATTCGGCCTGGACAACCGCACGCTCATGGCGGCCTTTGCCGAGCACGGGATCGATACCCGTCCATTCTTCCACCCGCTGAGTTCGATTCCCGCCTACGCCGATCATGAGCAGGCGGTGGCAGCTCGCGAGCGCAATGCGGTGAGTCATGACATTCCGCGCCGCGGCATCAATCTGCCTTCGGCCCTGAACCTGACCGGCGAACAGGTGCAGAGGGTCTGCGACGTGTTGCGGCAGATCCTCGCGAGGAGCTCGAGCCGGCCGAATGCTCCGGCGTGAGCGGCGCCGGCCTGGCCGTCCGGGCCACCGGACCGGTGAGTCAGGGAGCGAACGCATCGCGCCAGCGAAGTTCTTCTCGTGGGCGATGGAGGCCTGATCCGGGATGGCCAAGAGACTGGTGATCTGGGGAGCGAGTGGTCACGCCAGGGTCCTCTGGGAATTCCTGGCCGGCGACCATGAACTCGTCGGACTGTTCGACAACGACCCGAACGCGGTCAGTCCCTTCCCGGGAGTTCCGATCTTCCACGGGCGAAAGGGATTTACGCGGTGGAGCGAGAGTCGCGGCGAAGGGGAGTTCTTCGGCCTGGTTGCGATCGGCGGTTCTCGAGGCCGTGATCGTTGCGAGATTCACGACTGGTTCGTGAAGCATGAACTGACGCTGTGTACGGCGATTCATCCGAGCGCGTATGTCGCTGGCGACGCGATCGTCGGCATGGGTTCGCACGTGCTGGCCAACGCGACGGTGTGCACATCGGTGCGGATGGGAAGGCAGTGCATCGTCAACACAGCGAGCAGCGTCGACCACGAGTCGATTCTCGGAGATGGGGTGCACCTGGCGCCCGGCGTGATCCTCACCGGCCGGGTCAACGTGGGCGCCCACACCCTGATCGGCGCGGGCTCCACCGTGCTCCCCGACGTGCGGATCGGGGCCGACGCGACCGTGGGCGCCGGGTCGCTCGTGACCCGGGACGTCCCGGACGGGGTCGTCGTCTGGGGGAGCCCGGCCCGCATCCGACGTCATCATGGCTGAGCCCGGCGGGAATGAGCTCGGGTGCTGACGCGCAGTGTGATGTGTCGATCAATGACTCCAGCCTGCGGATAGGTGTTAGGATGGCGACACCGAGGGTGACGGTGGCAGACCTGTCCCTTTTCCCGTAGGATTCGAGCCGATGTCCGGACGTACCTCACTCGGTCTGTTTCTCGTTCTGCTGGGCGGCCTGTTCCTGCTCGACCAGACGGGCCTGGCGAACTTCGGCCATGTCGTCGGGAGCTGGTGGCCTGCGATCCTGATCCTCCTCGGTGTGTCCCAGTGGGCCCGCTCGCCGGGACGGCGGACCGGGCCGCTGGTGATGACCGTCATCGGCATCGTGTTCCTGCTGGACACCCTGGACATCATCTCCGTATGGAACCTGCTCTGGCCCCTCGCCATCATCGGCGTCGGCGTCTGGTTGATCCTGAACCGGGGCTCGGCGCCGCACGTCAACGACGCCGACACGGTCAACCTCAGCGCGGCGTTCGCCGGCGTGGAATCCGTCTCCCGCTCGCAGAACTTTCGCGGCGGTTCCCTGTCCGCCTTCTTCGGCGGCGTCGGCCTGGATCTGCGCGACGCGGCCGTGGCGCCGGGCGGCGCACGGCTGGATGTGACCACCTTCTGCGGTGGAGCCGAGATCACCGTGCCCCCCACGTGGCGGGTCATCATCGAGGGCACGCCGCTGTTCGGCGGCCTGGAGAACTCCGCGGCGGGGGCCGGGGCACTGCCCGATCAGGCCCCCGAGTTGATCGTGATGGGCACCATCTTCTTCGGTGGCGTGGAGATCAACAACAAGACGTGACGCCCGGTGCCGGTCCCGGCTGCGCGTGGCACTCCAGACGTGTGAGGTGTGGACGTCAGGCGCCTGGAGGGACCAGGCCGAGACGATTCTTGACCTCCTCGACCTTCGGCTCGGCAACCGCACGGGCGCGGCAGGCGCCGTCGGCCAGGAGTCGATCCAGTTCGGCCGGGTCGTCCATGAAGCGCACAAACTGCTCGCGAATCGGCCGCACCGTCTCGATGGCGGCCTCGCCGACCGCCTTCTTCAGATCCGCATAGCCGCGTGCACCGGCGAAATCCGCCTCCGCCTGCTGGCGCGTGCGTCCCCGGAGAAGCTGGTAGATGGTGAGCAGGTTGTTCACCCCGGCCTTCTCGGGGTCGTCGCTGAAGCGGATCTCCCGGCCGGAGTCGGTGGTGGCCCGCTTGACGGCGGAGAGGATCTCGTCATCGCCATCGGTCAGGAGGATGGCATGGCCCTTCGCCGTGCTCTCGCTCTTGCTCATCTTGGTGGCGGGATCGTCCAGGCCCATGATGCGGGCGCCCGACCTGCGGATGACCGGCTCGGGAAGGACGAACGTCTTGCCGTACTGATGATTGAAGCGCTGGGCGATGTCCCGGGTCAGCTCGATATGCTGCTTCTGGTCCTCGCCGACCGGGACCTCGCCGGCGTCATAAAGAAGGATGTCGGCGGCCTGGAGCACCGGGTAGGTGAGCAGGCCGGTCAGGACGCTGCTCTGGCGGGCCGACTTGTCCTTGTACTGGGTCATCCTCTCCAGCCAGCCGAGCGGGGTGACGCAGCTCAGCAGCCAGGACGCTTCCGCGTGCGCCCGCACGTGTCCCTGGACGAAGAGTGTCGTGCGCGACGGATCGATCCCGGCGGCCAGCAACAGGGCGGCCAGCTCCCTCGTCTGGACCGACAGCTTCGCCGCATCCTGATGCACGGTGATGGCGTGCAGATCGACGATGCAGATGAAGCTGGTCCTGTCATCCTGCAGGGCGACCCACTGCTGGATGGCTCCGAGGTAGTTGCCGATGTGGAGATGCCCGGACGGCTGGATGCCGGAGAACACCACGGGCCTGTGCGATCCGGCAGCCATCGGAAGAGTGCGCTCCTTCTCTCGCGCGGCGACAACGCCGGGAGGGCGTCCAGCTTAACGGCTGGGATGCGGCGGCGCAAACCGCCCGGAGACGCCTCGGGAGTTATGATGCGCCGCGATGGATTCTCTGTTCCAGGCCGTGCGCGAGGCCTGCTCGACGGCCACCTGGTCGCGGGGCGTGGAGTTCACGCGCCGGGACGCCGTCCTGGCACTGTCCGCGGAGGACGGCGAGGCGATGTTTCAGGTGCTTCCCGCCGGCCGCGGGTCCGCCTCCACGGTCACCCTCTACGCCGATGACGACGACTGGGCGTGTGACTGTGGGGGGTCGGAGGACCCCTGTGTGCATGTGGCCGCGGCCACCATCGCCTGGCGACGGGCACGACGGGAGCGCACACCGCTCCCCGATGCCGGCAGCCGTCTCGGCCGGATCGAGTACCGGCTGGCGGTGCAGGCGGCCGGCCTGTCGATCGCCCGCTGGCTGGTGCGGGGTGAGACGTCACACCCGCTGGACGGGCCCCTGGCACGGCGTGCGGCGAAGGACGCCGACCTGGCGGCTGTGGTGTCGGATGCCGACCGTCGTGTCGAGCGGGCCCTGGGCCGGGAGGTGTCGGGCCAGGTGCCGGACCGCTTGCTGCCGGACCTGTTTCGCGCCCTGGCGCGCTGCGCCTCGGTGTGGCTGGACGGCGTGCCGGTGCGTGTCGACGCGCGGCCGCTGACCCCGCGTGTCTGCGTCACCGATCAGGGCGACGGGTTCCTCCTCTTCCTGGCTCCTCCGCCCGACGTGACCCGCCAGATCGGCGACCACGTCGCGCTGTGTGGCGAGGTGCTGCGGCTGGTGGTGCCGCCGCCGCTGACGGCGCGCGAGCGCGACGACCTGACCCGGGGCCTGGCGATCGATGCCGAGCGGGTGGGCGAGCTGGTGGCCGACCGGCTACCCGGTCTGCGCCGCCGGCTGCCCGTCGACGTGCAGACCACGCGCCTCCCGGGCCGCACGGCACTGCCGCCACGTCTGGTGGCCGAGGTCGGCGAGGAAGATCGGTCCCTGACGGTGCGCGCCGGGCTGGTCTACGGGCGACCGCCGGTGGCGCGTGTCGAGGACGGAGCGCTGGTCCATGTCGACGGGGCGATTCCGGTGCGCGATGTCGCGGCCGAGAAGCGCTTGCTCCGTGAGCTGCGCGCCGACCTGGGGATCGTGCCGGGGGAGGTCGCCAGGTTTGATGGCGAGGCGGCGGTGGCCATGGCGACCCGGCTTGCCGCCTGGCCGGGCGAGGTACGTGGCGCGGTGCTCCCGCACTTCGCCCTCGCCTCGCCGCTGGCGCCCCGCAGTGACCCGGCGGCCGCCGGCTGGGCCATCGACTTCGTCTGCGAGAACGAGGCGGGGCGGGCGGCGCCGCGCCGGGCGGCCGGCGCCGCGGTCCTGCGTGCCTGGACGGCGGGGGAGCCCCTGGTGCGCCTGGAAGCGGGGGGGTATGCCCCCCTGCCGGCGGACTGGCTGGCGCGGTTCGGCGCCCAGCTTGCGGACCTGCTCGCCGCGCGCGACGCCCACCACGGAGAGTTGCCTGCAGCCGCGCAGATCGATCTGCTGCGCTTCTGCGAGGCGGCCGAGCTGCCGGTGCCCGACGGCCTGGACCGGGATCGCCTGCATGCTCTGCTGGCCGGCGCCGACCGGTTGCCGGCCGCGGTGCTGCCGGCCGATTTTCGCGGCGTGCTGCGCGACTACCAGCGCATCGGCGTCGACTGGCTGGCGCGGCTGGCCGCGGCCGGCTTCGGGGCGCTGCTCGCCGATGACATGGGGCTGGGCAAGACGGTGCAGGCGCTGTGCGTGCTGCGCCCGCCGGCTCTGGTGGTGGCGCCCACGTCGGTGCTGTTCAACTGGAGCGACGAGATCCGCCGGTTCCGGCCGGGCCTGTCGGTCTGTCTATACCACGGCGCCGGCCGGCAACTCGACGCCGATGCCGACGTCACCTTGACGACCTACGCCCTGCTGCGCCTGGATGTGGAACGCCTGACGGCCCGGCGGTGGGGAAGTGTGGTCGTCGATGAGGCCCAGAACATCAAGAACCCGGACAGCCAGGTGGCCCGCGCGGCCTGTTGTCTCGACGCGCCGGTGAAGATCGCCCTGACCGGCACGCCGGTGGAGAATCGTCTCGAGGAACTGTGGAGCCTGTTCCGTCTGCTCAACCCGGGGCTGCTCGGCACGCGCGATGATTTTCGCCGCCGCTCGGCATCCCCGATCGCCGCCGGCGATGCCGCGGCGCTGGACCGCCTGCGCCGTCGCCTCGGTCCGTTCGTCCTGCGCCGTCGCAAGAAAGAGGTGGCGCCCGAGTTGCCGGCCCGCACCGACGTGGTGCGCCATTGCGAGCTGAACGAGACCGAACGGCGGGTCTACGAGGCCGTGGCGGCGTCCGCCCGCCAGGACGTGGTGGCCCGGCTGGAGGCCGGCGGCAGTGTCGTCGAGGCGCTCGAACTGCTGCTGCGCCTTCGGCAGGCCTGCTGCCACGCCGGGCTGGTGCCCGGGCAGGAGGCCGCATCCTCCGCCAAGCTCGACCTCCTTCTCGACTGTCTCGCGGAGGTGGTGGCCGACGGCCACAAGGCGCTGGTGTTCTCGCAGTGGACCTCTCTGCTGGACCGGGTCGAACCATACCTCGCGGCGGCCGCCATCCCGTTCATCCGCCTCGACGGCTCGACGAAGGATCGCGGCGGCGTGGTGGCCCGTTTCCAGGCGTCGGGCGGGCCGCCGGTGATGCTCATCTCGTTGCGCGCCGGGGGCACCGGGTTGAACCTGACCGCCGCCGACCATGTCTTCCTGCTCGATCCGTGGTGGAACCCGGCGGTCGAGGAGCAGGCGGCCGACCGGGCGCACCGCATCGGCCAGGACCGGCCGGTGCTGGTGACCCGCCTCGTGGCCCGCGAGACGGTGGAGGAGCGCATCCTCCTCCTGCAGGAGAGCAAGCGCGCCCTGGCGGCCAGCCTGGAAGGCGGCGCGGCTCCCGTGTCGCTCACCCGCGACGACCTGCTCGCCCTGCTGGCATGAGGGTGCCGGTGTGTTGCGCGGCAGACGCCGATCTGTTCAGAATCTGAACAGATCGGCGCTCCAGGACAGGATCTGAAGCCCGCAACCGGCCCCGAACCGTCACGATTGTTCTTGCGCCGGCCCGGTCAGCCCCTAAGTTCTCCCCGAGGTACGGAGAATCGGTATGCCTGTCATCACTCATTCGAGCACTGTCGAGGAGGCCGCAACGCGCATCGCGTTGGAGAACGATGCCCGTGAGGCGGTGAGCCGCGCCGTCTGGTTGACCCGGCGCAAGAAGTACATTCCCGCGCTGGAGATCTTCGAGGAGAATCTCGGCCGCTGTGGTCACGACAGCGACAGCCCGGTCCGGGCCCGGGCCCTGTCGTTCTACGGCCTCTGCCTGGCGATGGTGTGGGGGCACGTCGACCGCGCCCGGTACCTGTGTGAGGCGGCGATTGCCGGCTGTCCTCCAGACGCCGACCTGCTGTTCAATCTCGGCATGGTGCGCCTGCGCCAGCGGCGCCGGGGCGACGCCCTGGAGGCCTTCCGCCGCGGGCTGGCGGTTGACGAGTCCCATGTCGAACTCCAGGCGACCCTCGACCGCCTGCGTCCACGTCGCCAGCCGTTGTTTCCGTTCCTGGAACGCCGGCACGCGCTCAACAAGTACGCCGGCCTGCTGCGCCACCGCGTCACCCACCTCTGGTCCGCCGGCGATCCCATCGCCAGCATCCCCACGCACATCTAGCCCGCGTCCCTCGCTGCACTCGCCCTCGGACGGCGGGTCGGTCCGGTCAGGTGAAGGCGCTGACCACGGCGGCGATGCCGAAGCCCAGGTAGGTGCCGACGGCATAGCCCAGCAGGCCGACGATGATGCCGGGCAGGACGAGTCCTTGCCAGCCGCGCCCGGCGGCCACCGCGATGGCCGACGACGGGCCGCCGATGGCGGCCTGCGAGGCGATGGTCAGCGTGCCCAGGTCGAGGCGGAGAAGTCGCCCGACGCCGTAGACCACCACCCCGTGCACGGCGACCACCAGCAGTGTGTAGAAGAACACGGACAGACCCACGGCGAGGATCCGGTCGACGCGCGAGTGGATGCCGACACCCACGAAGAACAGGTTCAGCGCCAGGTTGCCCATCTGCATCGACCCGCGCAGTCGCGCCACCGGGGGCAGATGACCGACGGCCAGGGCCAGGGTGGTCAGCCACACGACCGGCTGGACGATCGGCCACGCCCGTCCCAGGGCGGCTGCCGCCGTCACCAGGGTCAGGCCGATGGCCAGCAGCAGCGCCAGGTGGCTGGCCGACAGCGGCGCGGCGTCGAAGAACGGGTGGTGCGCCTCGTGCGTCTTGCCGGTGACGCCGCGCGGCACGGGCCAGGGAAACCAGCGGGCCAGCGCCACCGGCAGCACGATGTTGGCGGCCAGCCACAACGCGGTGGTGACGTTGTCCGCCGCGGTGGCGGCGGCGAACAGCCGCGGGCCGAGATCCAGGCCGCGGCCGACCGAGATGAAGTTGACCGAGCCGCCCGAATACGTGCCCATCAGGGTGCCGGCCAGCGCCGGGTTCTGTGAGCCGAAGCGCGCGGCGAACGCCGCCGCCGCCACGCCCACCCCGGCGGCCGTGCCGGTGACCGCCAGGGCGAAGGCGCCGAGCATGCGGCCGCCGGCCCGCCGCAGGTCCTTCAGGTTCACCGCCAGCAGCAGCCAGACGATGGCCAGCGACGTCAGGGGCCCGGCGACGATGTCATAGACCGGGGAACTCTCCGGGACGATGCCGAGGTTGGCCAGCACCGCGCCCATTCCGATGGCCAGCAGCGAGGCGCCGATTCTCGACAGGGCCACAAAACGCCGGTCCAGCCAGAACGACACGGCGCACACGACAGCGATGAGCGCGGTCAGATGCAGGGGGGACGTGATCACGGTGGGTGCGACCGTCTCACAGGTGGGGACGGAAGCGCAACTTTCCGGCCCCTGCGGCCATCCTTCGTTCTTGTCGAGCCCATGACGAGGGGATACGGTAGGAGCGCCCGTTCATTCACCGGAGGCTGAACATGACGTCCCAGGGCACGCCCAGCGCGCAGTATGCCATCACCATGCGTCTCGAGTATCCCCACGAGCCGGGATGGATCGCCAGGATCGCGGCGCTCATCGCCGGCGAGGGCGGCTCCATCGCCGCCATCGACCTGGTACACATCCAGCGCAAGAAGAGCCTGCGGGACTACACCATCGAGTGCATCTCACCGGAGCAGGCGAACCGCATCCTGGTGGCCATCCGGGGGCTCGAGTCGGTGGAGGTGAAGTCCGTCTCGGACAACACCTTTCTCATGCACCTGGGCGGCAAGCTCGAGATCGCGTCGAAGGTGTCCCTGAAGACCCGTGCCGACCTCTCCATGGCCTACACGCCGGGTGTTGCTCGGGTCTGTTCGGCCATCGAGGCAGACCCGAGGGTGTCGTTCAACCTGACCATCCGCAAGAACTGCGTCGCGGTGATCTCGGACGGCAGTGCGGTGCTGGGGCTGGGCAACATCGGGCCCGAGGCCGCCATGCCCGTCATGGAGGGCAAGGCGATCCTCTTCAAGGAGTTCGGCGGCGTCGATGCCTTTCCCCTCTGTGTGGCGTCGCAGGATCCCGAGGAGATCATCCGGTTCTGCGAGATGGTGGCGCCGAGCTTCGGGGCGATCAACCTGGAGGACATCGCCGCGCCGCGCTGCGTCCAGATCGAGCAGGCGCTGAAGACGAAGCTCTCCATCCCGGCGTTTCACGACGACCAGCACGGCACGGCGGTCGTGGTGCTCGCCGGGGCGATCAATGCCTTCCGGTTCACCGGCAAGAAGCCGGAGGACGTCAAGCTGGTGGTGTCGGGGGCGGGAGCGGCCGGGATCGCCTGCACGAAGATGCTCGCGCAGCTCGGCGTGGCGGAGATCATCGTCTGCGACCGCCACGGTGCCATCCATGCCGGCCGGGACGTCGGCGACAACCCGCTGAAGCAGTGGCTGGCCGCGGAGACCAACCCGAACCGGCTCACCGGGTCCCTGTCGGACGTCATCAGTGGGGCGGATATGTTCCTGGGCCTGTCGGCGCCGGGCCTGCTGGGACGCGAGGATGTGGCGAAGATGGCGCCTGATGCCATCGTCTTCGCCATGGCCAACCCGACGCCCGAGATCATGCCGGAAGAGGTCGAGGGGCTGTGTGCCGTGATGGCCACCGGCCGCAGTGACTATCCGAACCAGATCAACAACGTGCTCGCCTTTCCCGGCA
This sequence comes from Acidobacteriota bacterium, assembly GCA_046757965.1. GTDB lineage: Bacteria > Acidobacteriota > Polarisedimenticolia > SMYD01 > SMYD01 > JBHHZI01. Next base: position 20,577 of record JBHHZI010000002.1, read on the forward strand.
TCTTCCGCGGCGCGCTCGATGCCCGGGCCAGCGACATCAACGAGACCATGAACCATGCCGCTGCCGAGGCGATCGCCGGTGTCATCTCCGAGGAGGAGCTGTGCGCCGAATACATCATCCCCGGCGTCTTCAACCGGAACGTGGCCAAGCGGGTGGCCCGCGCCGTCTTCCACGCCGCCCACACCAGCCACGTGGGGCACCGCACGCCGAAGGTGACCAGCCTGGGGTGAAACGGTCCCACGGTGCGGGGCTCACCTGGTGCGCACCTCGCCTGCCGTGGGGCCGGGATCCGGCTTCGGTCGACGCGAGACATTCAGCGCGATGATGGCCGCCAGCAGGAGGCCGCCGCCGAGCGCGAGGAGTGGCACGTCGACTCGACCGGCCGACCAGGTCGGCCCAGGAAAGAGGAGCAGGGCCGAGGCGAGGAAACAGCCGGCCCGTTCCATCGGACGCAGGGGCGCGATCAGGAAGCCCGCGATGCCGGCCGCGAACGGAACGATCCCCGCCACGGCCAGACCGACGGCGGCCACGACCGGCCCCGCCCCGGGCGGGCCCGCGCTGGCGTGGCCGGCCGCTTCGGGCGCGAGGAGAAGCAGCGCCGGGCGGAAGACGAACATGTACGGCAGGGTGAAGCCGACCAGGGCGAACCGGAACGCCGACAGCGAGGTGCGCACGATGTTGGTGCCGGCGATCGACCCGGCCGTGTAGGCGGCCAGCGCCACGGGCGGTGTGACCATCGACATCATGCCGAAGTAGAAGATGAACAGGTGGGCCGCCAGGGGCACGATGCCGAGTCGACCGATCACCGGGCCGATGAGTGTGGCCATCAACAGGTAGCAGACCGCCGACGGCAGGCCCATCCCCAGGACGATGGACGAGATCATGATGGCCACCAGGGCGAAGACGATGTTCTGCTGTGCCAGGGGGAGGAGCAGGGCGGGCAACCGTGTGCCGATGCCGGTGAGGGTCACCATGCCGAGCACGATGCCCACACAGGCGGCCGCGGCCACCAGCGGCACGGCGTCCGTCACCGTCTTGCGGACGACGGCGAGCAGATCGGCGGCGCCGAGGCGTGTGCGGGCATGCAGCAGGCTGATCCCGTACGCCACCGCCAGCGACAGGCTGACGGCGCGAAACGCCGAGTAGCCCAGCAGCAGAAAGAGGAGCAGGCCGGCGAAGGCGGCTGCGAACACCACGCCCTCGAAGCGGCGCACGGCGCCGGCCGGGACGGCGCCCGCCTGGCGGGGGCCGGCGGCGGCGCCGAAGCGGCGCGAGGTGAAGTGCACGATGAGCAGCAGAGAGAGGTAGTAGAGAGCGGCCGGCAGGATCGCCGCCTTGATGATCTGCAGGAAGGTCACCGGCGGGTCGATGATCTCCAGCATCATGTAGGCCCCGGCCCCCATGACCGGGGGCACGAGCGCGCCTCCGGAACTGGCGGCGGCCTCGATGCCCGCCGCCGTCTGGGCGCTGAAGCCGGCGCTGCGCATCATCGGGATCGTGAAGGTCCCGGTGGTTGCCGTGTTGGCGACGGCGCTTCCGGACAGCGATCCCATCAGGCCGCTGCTGAGCACCGCCACCTTGGCCGGGCCTCCCGGACTCCGCGCGAATACCCGCCGGGCCACGTCGATGATGTAGCTAGTGGCGCCGGTGCGCGACAGGAAGACTCCCAGCAGTACGAAGAGGAACACGTAGGTGAACATCACGCGCAGGGCGACGCTGAAGACACCCTGGCTGTGCAGAAAGGCCTGGGACACGATGCGCTCGACGGAATAGCCCCGGTGGGGGAGAAGCCACCCGGGCAACAGAGGTCCCGAGGCCGCGTAGAGGAGAAAGGCGCCGGCCAGGACGGGCAAGGCGAGTCCCAGGGTCCGCCGGGCGGCCTCCAGGACGAGCACCAGACCCACGATGCCGACCGCGATGTCTGCGCCGGTCTCCATCCCCGCCCGGTTCCCGAGGGAGGTGCTGCCGATCCAGAGGCGCGAGAACACCGGCTCGTTCTGCACGGCCACGAAACCACAGCAGCCGACCGCGAGCGTCACCAGCACGCCGTCGAGGCGGCGTGTCCAGCGGGAGGGATCGCCGCGGCGAGCGGGAACCGTCAGGAAGCACAGGGTCAGGCCCAGCAAGGCGAAGAGGGCGAGCTGGGTCTGCGGCGTCAGGGTCGGGTGGTTCACCTCGACCAGAACCAGCCCCGCCAGGCCGATCGACAGGGCGGAGATCCCCACCCTCCGCACGGATCCGGCCATCAGGAGTCCGTCGCCGCTGCCTCCGGCCAGACGCCGATCTCCCGGTAGTAACGCTCGGCGCCCGGATGGAACGGGATGCCGGTGTTGCGCGCGGCGTTCCTCGCGTTGATGGCCCGGCCCGCCGGATGCTTCTCCACCACCTGTGCCCGGTTCTCGTACAGCGCGCGCGTCAGCGCATAGATCAGGTTCTCGTCGGCGTCGGCCGACGTGATCAGGTGCATCGAGCCGACGTCCAGCCCGCTGAACGGTTCATCCTGTCCTCTGTACGTTCCCGCCGGTACGGTCGCCGGGCGGAAGAAGACGTAGCGGGCGGTGAGCTGGTCGATGGCATCGCGGTCGAAGGGGACGAAGCGCACGTCCTGCCCGGCGGTCGCCTGCGTGATGGATGCGGTGGGGATGGCCCCGCCGAGGAACGCCGCGGCGGCCGAGCCGTCCGCGAGCATGTCCACGGCGCCGGCCTGCGTGTTGTGGAGCGGCGTGAAGTCATCGTAGGTCAGGCCGTGGGCCGCGAGGAGCGGGCCGAGAAACGCCTCGAAGCCGGCGCCCGCCGGTCCGACGACCACCCGGCGCCCGGCGAGGTCGCGGATGGTGTGCACGTCCCCGCCGGCCGGGGCGATGAACAGGGCCACGTTCGGGGCCAGCGTCATGACCGCACGCACCGGATGCTTCTTCTTCCATGGCGCGTCGCCGCGGACCGCGAAGTAGCTGATGGCGGAGTTGGCGAGGGCGAGATCCAGCTCGCCGGCAACCAGACGCCGGATGTTCTCCTGCGATCCCTTGGTCGCCTCGGCTGTCACCGACCACCCGGCGCCGGGCGTGGCATCCAGCACCTCGCTGATGGCGCCGCCGACGACGAAGAACGCCCCTCCCGGTGGGGCCGTGCCCACGCTGAGGAACCGTCGTCCGGCATCCTCTCCGCCCTGCTGCGAGGCCGGGCCGCAGGCCGGCAGCATCAACACCGCCAGTGCGATGCCGGCCAGCCAGAAGTGACGGGTGGTGCGAGACATGTTCTCTCCGGACGATCGTGCGGGACGGATAAGAGGCCATCAGGCTAGAGGCCGGGGTGGGTGCTGTCAACGGCACCTCCTTGGACCGGTTACGGCGTTTTACCCGGTTTACAAGACTTTACAGGCACGAGGGACGCGCTGGCCGGACGCTGTTGTAACGTTCGCCGGCACCGACCCGGTCCGACCTGGGCTGTAGTAAAGTGTTGCGCTGAAATGGCGTTAGTCCGTCGTTGCGCGCCCGTGGGTCGGGTGGGCGTCTGACGTGCCGGTCACGCGCGCCCGCGCAGGCGCGACCGGCGGGGTCCGGAGATCCGAGACGGAGAGGTGAGAGGAATGAAGAGAGTGTCTTGCGTGGCAACGGCAGTCCGCTGCGTTGTCGTGGCCGGTCTTCTTCTGGTGTCCGGGGCCATCACGCCCGCGTCCGACTGGCCGAACTGGAGAGGGCCGCACCTGGATGGCGTTTCTGACGAGACCGGTCTGATCTCGTCCTGGTCACCCGAGGGCGAGCATGTGCTGTGGCACGCTGATTTCGTCGGGCGTTCCACACCTGTGGTCGTCGATGGACGGGCCTGCGTCATCGGGCGCACGGGCGAGGGCATCACTCGACAGGAGATCGTCGCCTGCTACGACGCCGCGGACGGCACGCTGCTCTGGGAGTACCGGTTCGACGTCTATCACACGACGGTGCCCTTCAATCGGGTCGGCTGGGCCTCGCTGGTGGCCGACCCCGACACGGGCAATGTCTACGCCCACGGGGTGGCCGGCCAGCTCATCGCATTCGCGCCGGACGGCGCGGTGGTCTGGTCGCACTTTCTGGCCGAGGAATTCGGACATCTCTCCGGCTACGGCGGCCGGACCCAGACGCCGATCATCGTCCATGACCAGGTGCTGATCAGCTTCATCAGTGCGGGCTGGGGCGACCAGGCGGCCCCACGCCACCGGTACTTCAGCTTCGACAAGCGCACCGGCGATCTGGTCTGGTCCGCCACGCCGGGGACCATGCCCTTCGACTTCAATACCCAGTCGATGCCGGTCCTGGCGACCATCAAGGGACGGGAGATGATCGTCACCGGCAACGGCGATGGCAGGATCTACGCCCTGGATGCCGTCACCGGCGACAAGATCTGGGAGTTTGCCCTCGGCAAGCGCGGGCTCAACAGCACGGTGCTGGTGCACGGCGACCGGGTCTATGCCGGGCACAGCGAGGAGAACATCGACGATTCCGTCATGGGCCGGCTGGTCTGCATCGATGCGACCGGCCACGGTGACGTGACGCGCAGCCACGAGGTCTGGCGCATCGACGAGCTGATGGAAGGATTTCCGTCTCCGATCTACAAGAACGGGCGCCTCTACGTCGTGGACAACTCGGCCAACCTGCACAGCATCGACGCGGCCACCGGGAAGGAGTTCTGGACCACCAGTCTGGGCACGGTGGGCAAGGGGTCGCCGGTGTGGGCCGATGGCAAGATCTACGTGACAGAGGTGAACGGCCGCTTCCACATCCTGCGGCCCGGACCCGATGGCGTCGAGAAACTCGATGACGATTTCATCGGCGTGCCCGGCGGCAGGCACGCCGAGATCTACGGATCCCCCGCCATCGCCCATGGCCGCATCTACTTCGCCACCGAGAACGGTGTGTACTGTCTGGGCACCCAGAATCATCCCGTTGAGAACTCTCCCCGGCGCACCGCGCGCGTGGCCCGGTTTGCCGGAACCGGTGACCCGGCGGTGGTCCAGGTGGTGCCGGCCGAGATCCTGATCCATCCGGGGGAGACCATCGACCTGGGGGTTCGCGTGCTGGACAGGGCGGGCCATCCGCTGCCGGCCGGCAAGGTGAACTGGAGTCTCGACGGTGTCAAGGGGCGCGTCGGTGCCGACGGCCGGTTCACGGCCGATGCCGGCGTGAAGACCCAGACGGGAGCCGTCGCCGCCCGGGTGGGAGAGATCTCCGGCAAGAGCCGGGTCCGTGTGATCAGTCCCTTGCCCTGGCAGATCGATTTCGACACCCTGGATGTGGGAGTCACACCGGCCACCTGGATCGGCGCGAAGGGCAAGTTCGTGGTCTTCGACCTCGACGGGAACAAGGTGCTGCGCAAGGCGCCGCGGGCTCGCGGGCTCAACCGCAGCGCTCTGTACATGGGGCCGACCGAGCTGACCGGCTACACGATCGCCGCCGATGTGAGGGGCAGCCGGCAAGGCCGGCGGTTTGCCGATGTCGGGGTCATCAACGCCGGCTACACACTGGATCTGCAGGGGGCCCACCAGAAGATCCAGGTCCGCTCGTGGGCGTCGGTCCTGCGCATGGCGAAGGAGGTGAAGTTCTCCTGGCAACCGGACACGTGGTACCGGATGAAGCTGCGTGTCGACAGGCACGACGGCAAGGCGCTGGTGCGGGGCAAGGTCTGGCCCCGGGACGCGGCCGAGCCGGCCGAATGGACGATCTCTGTGGATGACCCGGTACCGGTGGAGAGTGGCAGTCCGGGCCTTGTGGCCTACACGCCGGTGGATGCGTACTACGACAACATTTCCGTGACGGTGAACCCTTGAAGACAACGCAGATCGCACTGGCGGCGGTGACCATCGTGATGGCGGGCGGCATCCTGGCGCCCGCGGGGCAGGCCGGAGAGACGGCCGTGATGTTCGGCAACACGCCACAGCGCAACATGGTCTCAGCGGAGACCGGTCTCCCCGATCACTGGAACGTCGAATCCGGCGCCAACATCCTGTGGTCGGCGGAACTCGGCTCCCAGACCTACGCCGGGCCGGTGGTCTCCGACGGCCGGGTCTATGTCGGGACCAACAACCAGCGGCTGTACAATCCGAAGCTGAAGGGCGATCGGGGCAACATCATCGCCTTCGATGCGGCCACCGGGAAACTCATCTGGCAGGCGGCCCATGCCAAGCTCGGGGCCGGGCGCGTCAATGACTGGCCCCTGCAGGGCATCTGTTCCACGCCGGCGGTCGATGGCAACCGCATCTACTATGTCTCCAATCGCGCCGAGGTGGTCTGCGCCGACACCGAGGGGTTTCGCGATGGTGAGAACGACGGACCGTTCACGTCCGAGACGGCGAAGGACGACATCGATGAGGATGTTGTCTGGAAGCTGGACATGATCGGTGAGCTGGATGTCTTCCCCCACAACCTGGCCGCCGGCAGCCCGCTGATCGTCGGGGACATGCTCTACACCATCACCGGCCAGGGGGTCGACGAGGGGCACGTGAACATCCCGTTCCCCACAGCGCCCAGTTTTCTGGCCATCAACCGGAACACCGGCAAGGTCGTGTGGGAAAGCTCCGCCCCCGGCGACGAGGTGCTGCACGGCAGCTGGTCGAACCCGTCGTATGCGGTGGTCAACGGCAAGCCCCAGGTGCTGTTTCCCGGTGGCAACGGCTGGCTGTACGCGTTCGAGCCTTCGACCGGCAAGCTCATCTGGAAGTTCGATCTCAACCCGAAGGACTCGGTCTGGGAACTGGGCGGCTCGGGCACGCGCAACAACGTCATCTCCACCGCGGTCGTCGTGGACGGTGTGGCCTACATCGGTGTCGGTCAGGATCCGGAACATGGCGAGGCTCCGGGCAACTTCTGGGCCATCGATGCCACCCAGGAGGGCGATGTCACCGGGAAGGGGATGGTCTGGCACCGGGGCGGCGAGGACTTCCACCGGACCCTGTCGACCGCCTCGGTATCCGATGGCCTTCTCTACATCGCCGATCTGAGTGGGTTCGTCTACTGCCTGGATGCGAAGACGGGTGAGCTCTACTGGAAGTACGACGCGTTCGCCGCCATCTGGGGCTCGACGTTCGTCGCTGACGGCAAGGTCTACATCGGGGACGAGGATGGCGACATCGCGGTCTTGAAGGCGGGCAAGAAACTCGAGCTGATCAACGAGATGAACATGGGCACGGCGGTCTACACGACGCCGGTGGCTCACGACGGTGTCCTCTACGTGGCGAGCCGCAACCGGCTGTTCGCCATTGCCGCCGGCCACGATGCAGAGAAGGGTGCCGGCGGCTCGTGACCATGACGCCAGACGGCGGCACACGGAACGCAGGCCGCGATTCCGGCATGGCGGCCCGGGTCGCGGAGGCGCGGGCGCGCGTCGACGCTCATGTGCGGGACATCGTGCAGTGGCATTTCGATCCGGCGACCGGCTGTCCGTTCTGGCTCGAGCGCGCGAAGAGTCTGGACTTCGATCCCCGCGAGCAGGTGAAGGGCTACGCGGACCTCGCACTGTTCGGTCATTTTCAGGACGAATGGCTGCGCGGTGGTCCGGTGCGGCGCTGGGTCCCGCAGGGGCTGGCCGACCGTCCGGTTTACGTGTTCGAGACCGGCGGCTCCACCGGCGTGCCGAAATCACGCATCAACATCGAGGACTTCAACAGGGACTACGAGATCTTCGGCGATGCCCTCTCCGACGACGGTTTCCCGCCGGGCAGCGACTGGCTGATGCTCGGGCCCACCGGCCCCCGCCGCCTGCGGCTGGCGGTGGAGCACCTGGCCCACCACCGGGGAGGGATCTGCTTCTTCGTCGATCTCGATCCCCGCTGGGTGAGCAAGCTGGTCCGCGCCCGCCGGTTCGCGGAGATGGAGGCGTACAGGAACCACGTCATCGATCAGGCTCTCACGGTGCTCAGGGCGCACGATTCCATCCGGTGTCTGTTCACCACGCCGAAGCTGCTGTCGGCCCTGTGCGAGAAGATCTCCATCGAGAAGGCGGGTATCACGGGTGTGTTCTGCGGCGGCACCGAGATGACCGCCCAGTTCAACCGGCTGGTGCGGGAGGAGCTGGCGCCGGGCGTCGATTTCGTGCCGACCTACGGCAACACCCTCATGGGCCTGGCGATGCCGGGGCCGTTCGACCCCGCCGATGACTACGCCATCACCTACTACCCGCCCGTGCCACGAGCGGTGTTCGAGCTGGTCGATCCCGACAACCCGGCCGTGTCGGTCGACTACGGGGAGACGGGCCGCGTGATGCTGACGACCTTGACCCGCGAGTTCTTCATGCCGCGCTTTCTCGAGCGGGATGAGGGGGTCCGTGCCCGCCCGTGCGAGAGATTCCCGTGGGACGGGGTCACCAATCTCGGCCTCCTGTCGTCCCTGCAGGCGTCGGTGGCGGTCGGGGTGTACTGATGCTCCACCTGCCGGTGCTGCGGGCCGGCCGCCCATACCGCAGTCTTGACACCATCACCCTGACGGACGTGCGCAGCGGGGAGCCGGTCGCCACGGTCAGCCAGGCCGGCGCCGCCATGATCGCCCATGACATGGCGGGCGGACACGCACGGCGCCGTCGGCTCCAGGAGATCGGCAGCGCCGCCCGGCTGGACATCTGCAGGAAAGCCGCGGGCCTGTTCATCGGCGAGTCTCTGCCCGCCGGCGACCGTGTCCAGTCTCCCGCAGACTACGTCGCCTGCCTGTCGGCAACCACCGGCATGCCGGAGGCGCTGTGCCGGGCCAACATGAAGAAGATCCATTTCGTCCTGGACCGCATGGATGTGGTGCTGGCCGGCCTGACCCGCGGTCTGGATCTGGACATCGTCGATGCCGGGCACGGCGTGATGGCCGGCCGGCCGGTCGCATACGTCTGTGAGGCGGACCGCCTCGGGGCCGTCCTGCCGAGCAACTCGCCCGGGGTGCATTCTCTCTGGATCCCGGCCGTCGCGCTGGGCGTGCCGGTCGTCCTGCGCCCGGGGAGTCGCGAACCCTGGACACCCGTTCGCATTGCACAGGCGCTGATCGCTGCGGGGCTGCCCCCGGAGGCCATCAGCTTCTACCCCGGCGGCCATGACGGCGCCACCGAGATCGTGCTGAGAAGTGAGCGGTCCATGGTCTTCGGGGACGAATCGACGGTTCTTCCGTGGGTCTCGGATCCGCGCGTACAGATTCACGGGCCCGGCTGGAGCAAGGTCCTCCTCGCCGATGCCGCCGCCTCCTCCTCGCGCGACCATCTCGACCTGATGGTCACCAGCATCGCCGCCAACGGGGGTCGCTCGTGCATCAACGCCTCCGGCGTCTGGACGACCTCCGGAGGGGAGGCTCTGGCCGACGCCCTGGCCGGGCGATTGGCCAGGATGAGCGCCCGACCGCTCGACGATCCCGAGGCGAGCCTGGCCGCGTTCTCCGACCCGGACGTGGCGTCACGCATCGATCAGTTCATCGAGCAGCGCCTGGCGGTGCCGGGGGCCCGGGACATCACGGCGGAGGTGCGCGGCACACCGCGCCGGGCCCGGGTCGACGGGTGCACGTTCCTGCTGCCGACGATCATTCACGTCACCGAGCCGGATCACCCGCTGGCGGCGGCGGAGTTCCTGTTCCCGTTCGCGGCGGTGGTGGAGCGACCCCGGGAGTCGATGCTGAGCGCCCTCGGGCCCACCCTGGTCTGCACGGCGATCACGGGCGACCCAGCTCTTGCGCGCGAGCTGATGGACTGCGGCTCGATCGAGCGTCTCAACCTGGGGCCGATCCCGACGACCCAGGTGTCGTGGGACCAGCCTCACGAGGGCAACCTGTTCGAGCATCTGTTCCGGCAGCGGGCGTTCTGCGCGGCGAGAAACGGGCGGCCGGCGGGGACCGGGGCGGCCTGACATGGGCCATGATCCTCGCCTACCGGTCGTGTCCCGACCGGGGCCGGATGGAATCTTTCCGGTGCCGGCCGGCGTCTCCTGGGAGGCCCATGTCGGTCCGACGCGCGTCCTGGCCGGATGTGGTGCCCTCGAGCGGCTGGGGAGTCTGGCGCGGGATCTCGGGGGCAAGCGCGTCCTCGTGGTGACCGATGCCGGTCTGCGGCGGGCCGGACACGTGGAGCGCGGCGTGGCGTCGCTGAGGGCGGCCCGGGTCACGCCCGTGGTGTTCGATGGGGTGCAGGAGAACCCGACCTCGACGCAGGTGGACGCCGGCACGGCGTTCGCGCGCGATCACGACATCGATCTGATCGTCGGGCTCGGAGGCGGCAGTTCGATGGACACGGCCAAGGGCATCAACTTCATCCTCACCAACGGCGGCACCATGGCCGACTACCGGGGACGCGGAAAGGCGAGCCAGGCCATGCTCGGCTCCATCGGTGTGCCGACCACTGCCGGCACGGGAAGCGATGCCCAGTCGTATGCGCTGATCTCTGATCCGGTGACCCGTGTGAAGATGGCGTGCGGGGATCCCAAGGCCCGCTTCACGGCGGTGATTCTCGATCCGGCGCTCTCGCTCACCCAGCCGGAGCACACCACGGCGGTCACGGCCCTGGATGCCATCGGCCACGCCGTGGAGACGTTCGTGACCAGGAGTCGAACTCCCGTGTCGAGTCTCTACGCGCGGGAATCCTGGCGTCTGCTGTCGAGCCACCTGCCGCGGGTGCTCGCCACCCCTGCCGATCTCGACGCCCGTGCGGCCATGTTGTGGGGTGCCCACCTGGCCGGGGCCGCCATCGAGGCCTCAATGCTCGGCGCCGCGCACGCCTGCGCCAACCCGCTGACCTCCCGGTGCCGGCTGGAGCACGGCGTGGCCGTGGCCCTGATGCTGCCGCACGTCGTCTCGTTCAACCGGCCGGCCGTTGGCGCCGAGTACGGCGAATTGATGTCGATCATCGGTGCGGTCGGAGACGACTTGGCGGAGCGCATCGTGCTCCTGCGCGGCGCGGCAGGCCTGCCGGGTCGGCTGCGAGATTGCGGGGTGACCGAGGCGGACCTGCAGCCGATGGCCGGCGAGGCGGCCGCGCAATGGACGGGTCAGCACAACCCGGTGGAATTGACCGTGGACGCGGCGCGGAAGCTCTATGACGCCGCGTACTGAACCGGACCGCCGGGGTGTGGTCGCCGCCGCGTGTGGCCTGCTGGCGTGCGGCCTCGCCGGACCGGCGCCGGCAGGGGACTGGACGACCTTCCGGGGGAACGCCCGCCTGACCGGGCAGGCCAGCGGGATGCTTCCCGAGGACCCCGCGGTGCTGTGGACGTTCGAGAGCGAGGACGGCTTCGCCTCCACCGCCGCCATCGAGAAGGATGTGGTGTACGCGGCCTCTCTCGACGGCCGGCTCCGGGCCCTGCGCCTCGCCACCGGCAAGGTTCTCTGGACCCACGATGTGGGCACGGAGATCAAGTCGTCGCCGGCCGTGCGGGACGGCACGGTCTACTTCGGTGACGAGGACGGTGTGGTGCACGCCCTCTCGGCGGCCGACGGCCGTTCGCTCTGGACCTACACCACCGGCTCGGCGGTCAGCTCCTCACCGAATTTTTCCGGCGAGGCGCTGCTCATCGGCTCGCAGGATAATTCCCTCTACAGCCTGGATCGCCGTGACGGAACTCTACGGTGGAAGCTCACGACCGGTTCGTATGTCTACGCGACGCCGGCGGTGGTCGCCGGGAACGATGCCGTGGCGATCCTGGCCGGGTGCGACGGGTTGCTGCGGTCGGTCCGCGTGCGTGACGGGGAGGAACTGGCCAGCGTCGAGGTCGGCGGATACGTCGGGGCCAGTCCGGCGGTCGACGGCTCGGTTGCCTTCGTCGGCACGTTCGAGAACCAGTTCGTGGCGGTGGATCTTTCCGCCTGGGCAGTGCTGTGGCGGTTCGAGGATCCCGAACGCAAGTTCCCGTTCTACTCGTCGGCGGCTGTCGCGAAGGACGTCGTCGTGGTTGGCGGCCGGGACAAGAAGATCCACGCGCTCGACCCGCTCACCGGAAAACCGCTCTGGGAGTACATGTCGAAGGCCCGGGTCGATTCCTCGCCCGTCATCCTGGGCCCGCGGGTCTTCGTCGGCACCATGGCCGGCGAGATCCTGGCCCTCGACCTGCACACGGGAAAGGTAAGGTGGCGATTCGACACGGGATCCGCTGTGCTCGCCTCGCCCAGTATTGCCTCCGACCGGCTTGTCATCGGCACGCTGGACGGCGTGCTGTACTGCTTCGGTGCGCCGCCACCGGCGCCGGATGTTCCACCCACCTCGAGGACACCATGAGCGAAACCTCGTCGAGGACGCCGCCGCCCCCGGCCGGTGAGACCGAGGTGGGCAGCGTCTTCGTTTCCAACTATCCGCCGTACTCGTTCTGGCGCGACGAGGCCCTTTCCGACCTGGACCGCCGGCTGGCGTCACCGCCGGAAGCCGGCGCGACGTTCGGTCTGTATCTGCATGTGCCGTTCTGCCGGAAGCGATGCAAGTTCTGCTACTTCCGGGTCTACACCGACCGTGACAGCAAGCAGATCGCGCGCTACCTGTCGGGCCTCGCCGGCGAGGTGGAACGGTGTCTGCAGCACCCGGCATTTGCCGCCCGGGCGCCGGAGTTCATCTACTTCGGCGGCGGCACGCCGTCGTTCCTGAGCGTTCGCCAGATCGAGGCGCTGGTGGGGCGGCTGCGTGGCGCCGTGGAATGGGACGCGGCGCAGGAAATCACCTTCGAATGCGAGCCGGGAACCCTCAGCGCGCCGAAGCTCGAGGCGCTGCGCGGCATCGGTGTGAATCGCCTGAGCCTGGGGGTGGAGAGCTTCAACGACGAGATCCTCGCGGAGAACGGGCGCGCCCATCTGTCGGCCGAGATCGAGCGGGTCGTGCCCTGGATCGCGGCGCTGGACTTCGACCAGCTCAACATCGACCTGATCGCCGGCATGGTGGGCGAGACGTGGGAGAGCTGGCGCGAGTCGGTGCACCGCACCCTGGAGATCGAGCCGGAGAGCATCACCATCTATCAGATGGAGCTGCCGTTCAACACCGTCTACTCATCGGAGGTCATCGGCGGCACGCGGCCGATGCCCGTGGCGGGCTGGGACCTGAAGCGGGACTGGCACACATGGGCCTTCGAGCAGATGGAGGCGGCTGGATACGAGGTGTCCAGCTCCTATACGATGGTCCGCAGGGAGCGGCCCGGTCGGTTCGTCTACCGGGACGCGGTCTGGCACGGCTGCGACATGCTCGGGGCCGGCGTGGCCTCGTTCTCCCACCTCGGGGGCATTCACTTCCAGAACCTGGCCTCCTGGGAGCCGTACCTCACGCGGGTCGAGGCCGGCCGGATGCCGGTCGAGCGGGCGTTTGCGACCAGCGCCGAGGACCGACTCGTGAGGGAGACGATCCTGCAGCTCAAGCTGGGCCATCTGTCACCGGACTATTTTCTGGAAAAGTTCGGCGTGGACATCCGGGACCGGTTCAGCGCCTCGTTTGATGAGCTGCGCGCGGAGGGCTGGATGGCCGACGAGATGGACTCTCTCAGGTTGACCCGGCGTGGGCTCATCCAGGTCGATCAGCTTCTGCCACGTTTCTATGCCCCGGAGTATCGCAACGCGCGCTACACCTGAGACGGGAGAGCCAGACTCATGAGCAGCCATCACGACGTGATCATCATCGGCGGGGGACCCGCCGGCGCGACGGTGGCGGCCCTGGAGGCCGAGGCCGGTCGCGACGTGATGGTCCTCGAGCGGGACACCTTCCCGCGCTTCCACATCGGCGAATCTCTCATGCCGGCCACCTACTGGACCTTCGAGCGGCTCGGCGTGCTCGACAAGCTGGCGGCGGCAGGATTCGTGCGCAAGCAGAGCGTCCAGTTCTTCTCGTCCGGCGGCAAGGGGGCGCTGCCGTTCTACTTCTCCGATTTCGATCCTCATCCCAGCTCCGTCAGCTTCCAGGTGGAACGCAGCACATTCGATACGATCCTGCTGGAGCATGCGAAGGAGAACGGAGCGCAGGTGTCACACGGCGTCAACGTGACCGGTGTGCTGCTCGAGGGGAAGCGCGTGACCGGTGTGCGAACCGCCGGCGGCACGGGAGGCGCCCGTGAGCTGACGGCGCCCGTGGTCGTCGATGCCAGCGGGCAGCATGCTCTCCTGTCCCGTCGTTTCGGCCTGATGCGCACGGACCCGCGTCTTCGGCACTGCGCCTACTTCACCCGCTTTGCCGGCGCGGCTCGCGCCGCAGGGCGGGACGAGGGGGCCACGCTGATCCTTCACGTCGGCGGCGGGTCGTCGTGGTTCTGGTACATCCCGCTCCCCGGTGACCGGGTCAGCGTGGGTGTCGTCGGACACATCGACCGCCTGGTCCGGGGCCGGGCGCCCGATCCGCAGCAGGTGTTCGACGAGGAGGCGGCGCGCTGTCCGGCGCTGCAGGAGCGCCTCGCCGGCGCGACGCAGGAGGGGCGTGTGGAGGTCCAGCGAGACTTCTCCTACGCCGCGAAGGCGATCGCCGGCGATGGCTGGGTGCTGGCCGGCGACGCGTTCGGCTTTCTCGACCCGATCTATTCCTCCGGCATCTTCCTGGCCCTGAAGGGCGCGGAATTCGCCGCGGATTCCATCGAAGCCGCATTCGACCACGATGACTTCTCGGCCACGAGGCTGGGTGCCCACGGCCCCGAGTTCATCGCCGGCATGGAGGCGCTGCGGCGGCTCGCCTACGCCTACTACGACGAATCGTTCAACTTCCGGCATTTTCTGTCGCGCCACCCGGAGCATCGCACGGACCTGATCCATCTTCTCATCGGTAACGTGTACCGGCGATCATGCACCGGCATCTTCGAGTCCATGAACCACGAATCTCCACAGGACGGATACGAACCGCTCCGCCTGCCCTCAGACGGATCGTGAACCGCCCGGTCCGGCTGCTGCTGGTCGTGGCGGCGGCGACGTTGTACGTGCTGCACAACGATGTCTGGCTGTGGAACGACAGCCGCCGTGTCCTCGGGTTGCCCGCCAGCCTGGCGTATCACGTGGCGTACTGCCTGGCCGCGGCCGTGCTGATGGGGCTCTTCGTGGGCTTCGCCTGGCCCCATGAGGGGGATGACGACGCCGTCGAGGGTCCTCCCCGGTGACCCTGGCGGTCATCCTGATCTATCTCGCCGCCGTGCTGCTCGTCGGAGTGCTGGGCCACCGGCTGTTTCGCGGCACCGGCGAGGATTACTTCCTCGCCACCCGCACCATCGGACCGTTCGTCCTGCTGATGTCGCTGTTCGGCACCCACATGACGGCGTTCTCCCTCCTGGGGGCGTCGGGAGAGGCGTATCATGAGGGCGTCGGTGTGTTCGGCCTGATGGCCAGCTCATCGGCCCTGGTGGTGCCGCTGGTGTTCCTCGGCGTGGGAACGCGCCTGTACCGGTGCGGCAAGCGACTCGGTCATGTCACCCAGGTGCAGTACTTCAGGGAGCGCTGGGAATCCGACGGGCTGGGACTCCTGCTGTTCATCGTCACGGTGGCGCTGGTCATCCCGTACCTGCTCATCGGTGTGATGGGCGGTGGGATCGCCCTGAACCAGATCACCGGCGGTGATGTGCCGGAGTGGGTGGGCGGGCTGATGATCTGCGGCGTGGTGCTGGGCTATGTGACCACCGGCGGTCTGCGCAGCACCGCCTGGGCCAACACCTTCCAGACCCTGGTGTTCATGATCCTCGGGGGAGTGGCCTTCGCGGTGGTCGTGCACGATCTCGGCGGGCTGGACGCCGCGCTGGATCGTGTGGCGGCCGTCTCGCCGTCTCTTCTCGTGCCCGGGCAGGCCATGCCGCTGGGCCGGATGGTCTCCTACACGCTCATCCCCCTGTCCGTCGGCATGTTTCCCCACATCTTCATGCACTGGCTGACCGCCCGCCGTGTCGAGACGTTCCGGCTCACCGTCATCCTCTATCCGCTCTGCGTCGCGGTGGTGTGGCTGCCCAGCGTGCTGATGGGGCTGTTCGGCGCGGTGGAGTTCCCGGGGCTGGCGGGGCCTGCCGCCAACGCCGTGCTCGTCAAGCTGATTCACGCCCATGCGCCCGATCTGCTCGCCGGCCTGCTGGGCGCCGGGGTCTTCGCCGCCGTGATGTCGTCGCTGGATTCCCAGACGCTTTCCCTGGGCACCATGTTCGCCCGCGACATCGTCCTGCACCACGGCTTTCAGGACCACCTGAGCGAGCGGTATCAGGTCATTCTCGGGCGCCTGTTCGTGTCCGGTGTGCTGCTGGTCACCTTCCTGCTGTCGCTGGTGGCCGACCGCAGCATCTTCCGCCTGGGTATCTGGTCGTTCACCGGCTTCGCCGCACTCTTCCCGCTGGTCGTCGCGGCGCTGTTCTGGCGACGCAGCACCGCGGCCGGAGCCATCGCCGCGGTGCTGACCATGGCCGTCCTGTGGGTCCGGGCCTTCGTGCGCAGCGGCGGCGGCGCCTCCTCCGGCCCGGGAGGGCTGATGCCGGTGGCCTCGATCCTGGCGGCCTCCGCCGCGGCGCTGGTGGTGGTGTCCCTCGTGACCCGGCCGCCCTCGCCCGCAGCCCTGGCGCGTTTCTTCCCCGAGGGCGACGGATGAGCCTGTCGCCCGGCCGTGCCCTGCGCATCGCCCACATCACGCCCGGTGCGGGCGGCATGGTCTGCGGGAGCTGTCTGCACGACAACACACTCGCGGCTGCCCTCGAGAGGGAGGGCCACCAGGTGGCCCTGGTGCCGATCTACACGCCGCTGCGCACCGACGAGGAGGACGTGAGTCTTTCCCGTGTGTTCTATGGCGCGGTCAATATCTATCTCCAGCAGCACAGCCGGCTGTTCCGCCACACCCCGTGGATGCTCGACCGCCTCCTGGATCGTCCGGGGTTGTTGGCGTGGGTCGGACGGCGGGCGGGGAGCGTGGACGCGCGCCAGCTCGGCGCCCTCACACGCTCGATGCTCGAGGGCGAGGAAGGCCACCAGGCGAAGGAACTCGAGAAACTCGTGCACTGGCTGGGGACCGGGTTCCGTCCCGACATCGTGCACCTGTCCAACTCGTTGCTGCTGGGACTGGCCCGTCGACTCCGGGAGGCGACCGGGGCGCCGGTCGTCTGCTCGGTGCAGGGAGAAGACCTGTTTGTCGATGAATTGCCGGCAGCCGACCGGACGGCGGTGACCGAACTGCTCTGCCGGCGTGCCCGGGACGTGGACGCGTTCATCGCTCCCGGTGAGGCGGTGGCCCGCCGGATGGGCGCGCGCCTGGGCGTGGAGGCGGAGCGGATGCATCGCGTCCCGCTGGGTATTCGACTCGACGGCCACGTCGGAACGCCGCGCGCCGTGGCGGTCGGAGCGCCGTTCACCATCGGCTACATGGCCCGCATCTGTCCCGAGAAGGGGTTGCACCTGCTGGTCGACGCCTTCCGGCGGCTGGCCGACCGCGGCGGCGAGCGGCGCATCCGCCTCGAGGTTGCCGGCAGCATCGGGCCTCGTGACGCGGCCTATCTCGAGGGCATCCGGCGGCAACTGGATGGGTGGCAGCTCGCCTCGTCGGTGGTCGTGCACGGTGAGGTGGACCGCGCGGCCAAGCTCGCGCTCCTGGCGCGCGCGGACGTGGTCTCGGTGCCGGCGACCTATCCGGAGGCGAAGGGGCTGTACGTGCTCGAGGCGCTGGCCAGCGGCACGCCGGTGGTGCAGCCGGAGGCGGGCGCCTTCCCGGAAATCCTCGCCGGAACCGGCGGTGGAATCCTGTACGATGCGGACCGGCCCGGCGCGCTGGCGCAGGCCCTGGAGAAGATGATGACCGATGACGCCGAGAGGCTGGCGCTGGCCCGGGCCGGGCACGCGGCGGTGGTGGCCCGGTTCAGCGATACGACCATGGCGCGAACCACCGTGGCGGTCTACGAGCAGATCCTGAAAGGATACGGCCGATGAAGTCGAGCGTCCCGTTCGTGGCCCGTCGCACCGTGGAGTTCTCCGATTCGGACATGGGTGGCGTGGTGCATTTCTCCCGTTACCTGGTGTACATGGAGACGGCGGAGCACCAGTTCCTGAGGTCCCGGGGCATCGAGGTGCATGCCGAGTTCGAGGGCCGGTTGCTGAGCTGGCCGCGCGTGGCGATCCGCTGCGAATACCGGCAGGCCGCGCGGTTTCGCGATGCCATCGACATCGAGGTGCGCGTTCTGCGCCGGGGAACACGGTCGGTGACCTACGGGTTCCGGCTGCGCCGGGCCGATGAGGACCTGGCGACCGGTGAGATGACCGCGGTCTGCTGCGTCGTGGATCCGGGCACGGGAACGTTGCAGTCGGTGGAGATTCCTGCCGCCATCGCTGCGGCCATCGGTGAGGGCGAGCGAGACGGAACGAGCTGACGGCGCGGTCGGCGACGCCACGAGGACGTCGTCAGCGATGAGGACGGAGGGCGATGATGACGGAGGCAGGCCACGACGCGGTGCTCAGGGTCGAAGAGGTCACCCGCAGCTACCCGGCCGGACGCACGACACTGGAGGTGCTGCGTGGCGTGACGTTCACCATGGGTGCCGCCTCGGCGCTGGCCATCACCGGCCCGTCCGGATCGGGCAAGAGCACGCTGCTTCATCTCATCGGTGGTCTCGACCGGCCGACGTCGGGCCGCATCGAATACGATGGCACCTCGCCTCAGGACCTTCCCGAACCGCAGCTCGCGGCATTCCGCAACCGCCGGGTCGGGTTCGTCTTCCAGGACCATCATCTGCTGCCGCAGTACTCGGTGCTCGAGAACGTCCTGCTGCCGACGCGGGCGCTGGGTGGCGGCGGTGGCCCGGAATCGGTGGCCCGTGCCCGGCACCTGCTCGAGCGCGTCGGACTGGACCGGCGTCTGACCCATCACCCGGATGAACTGTCCGGCGGTGAGCGGCAACGCACGGCGGTGGCGCGGGCGCTGATCAATCGCCCCGGCATGCTGCTGTGCGACGAGCCGACCGGCAGCCTCGACCGCGCATCGGCCAAGGCCGTGGCCGGGCTCCTCTTCGATCTCCACGCCGCGGAGCAGAATCTGCTCATCATCGTGACCCACAATCTCGATCTGGCCCGCAGATTCGACCGGCGTCTCGAGCTAGTGGATGGCCGATGCTCCGCAGTCTGATCCACCATCGCCGTGTGAGCACCGCGGTGGTGCTGGCGGGAGCAGTCGCGACCGCGGTGTTGACCGGTGCGCTGCTGGTCGGTGATTCGGTGCGCGGGAGCCTGGCGGACCTGACCCGGGAGCGCCTCGGACGGATCGACGAGGTCCTCGTCGGCCCCCGCTTCTTCCGGGAACATCTCGCCGACGAGCTGACGGCACCGCCGGATCGGGTGTGCGAGACGGTGGTGCCCGCCATCTTCATGACGGGGAGCGCCGTGCACGGTACGACCGGCGCGCGAACCTCGGGTGTCTCGGTGCGCGGTGTCGATGGCCGGTTCCTCGACCTGCTGGACTGGCCGGACGGCGGCGTGCCGGACCTCGCGACAGCAGAGGGGGCGTCGTTTCCGCCCGTGGTGGTGAACGAGTCGCTGGCGCGCGACCTCGATGCCCACCCGGGTGACCCGATTCTCCTGTCGTTTCCGCGGGCCTCGGACGTGCCGAGGGACACGGTCCTGGGGGAGAAGGATCCGGCGAGCGTGGTCAAGCGCTTGCGGCTGACGGTGGTGGGCGTCGTCTCAGACCGGGGCGGGGGTCGCTTCGGACTGGCGGCCAACCAGGTGGCGCCGCGCAATGCCTTCGTGCCCCTGAGCCGCCTGCAGCGGACGCTGGATCTGGCGGGGCGGGCGAACGTGCTGCTGGCGGCGTGCGCGGAGGCGTCCCCGACGGAAGAGCTGGACCGGAGCGTCGGCGCGGTCCTGTCTCTGGCGGACCTCGGGTTGAGTGTGACGGACGCGGGCGACCGCCTGGACCTGCAGAGCCGGCGTCTCGTTCTGGCGCCGTCCACCGTCAAGGTCATCGATGAGGTGGCGGCGGCGGAGGGTCTTCCCGTGCGACACGTGGTGACCTACCTGGCCAACCGCATCGAGGTGGGCCGTCGCGCCGTGCCGTACTCGACGGTGAGCGGACTGGATCTCGGTCCGGCGCCGCCGTTCGAGACGCTGCGCCCCATTGCGGGCCATCTCGACGGCGGACTCGGGGACCGTGAGATCGTGCTGAACGAGTGGGCGGCGACCGACCTTTCGGCCTCTCCCGGGGATGAGGTGCGACTGACCTACTTCGCCGTCGGCCCGCACGAGGAACTGCGCACGGCATCGGCGTCGTTCACGCTGCGGGCGGTGGTGGCCATGGAGGGGCTCGGTGCCGATGCCGGTCTCACCCCGGACTATCCCGGCATCCAGGATGCCGGCGACATGGCCGGCTGGAACCCGCCGTTTCCGGTGGACCTGAGCCAGGTGCGTCCGGAGGATGAGGCGTACTGGGACCGCTGGCGGGCCGTGCCGAAGGCCTTCGTGTCGCTGGCCACCGGCTCGGCACTGTGGGGCACGCGTCACGGCGCGGTGACGTCGGTGCGTGTGGCGGCGAGCACGGCCGCGGCCCGGAACGGTTTCCTGGAAGACGTGCGCACGAGGTTGCTGTCGGCGGCGCACCCGTTTCGATTCCAGCCGGTGAAGACCGCGGGGTTGAGCGCGGCGTCCGGGGCGACCGATTTCAGCATGCTGTTCGTCAGCTTCAGTTTCTTCCTCATCCTGGCGGCGGCGATGCTGGTGACCCTGCTGTTCGGCCTGGGTGTCGAGCAGCGGGCCCGGGAGATCGGGTTGCGCCGGGCGATCGGCACGCCGATGGCCCGCGTCCGCAACCAGCTCCTCGGTGAGGGACTGCTGCTGGCGGTGGTGGGCGGGGGTCTCGGCGTGGCGGGTGGCTGGGCCTACGGCTGGCTGATGATGACCGGGCTACGCACGGTCTGGGTCGGCGCCGTGGGCACGCCCGTCCTCTTCCTCCACGTGACCGCGACGAGCCTGCTCGGCGGCTGGATCGGTTCGGTCCTGGTGGTGGAGATCGCCGTCGGCCTGGCCGTGCGCCGCCTCCGCAAGGTGGCGCCCACCGCCCTGCTGGCCGGCGCCGGCAGCCTGGTCCGCCGGGCGCCGGCGGGGCGGGTGACGACCGCTCTGGCGCTCGGTGGCTGGCTGACCGGAGCTGGACTGCTGGCCACCATGATCCTCACCGGCGCGGGGGAGTCTCCCGGGCTGGCCTTCGGCGTGGGCGGGGCGCTGCTGGTGGGTTGCCTGGCCACGTTTGCACGCTGGTGCCGCCGCCGGCCGCCTTCGACCCTGGCGCGGGCACCGGGGCCCATCGCGATGGCAGCGCGCAACAGCGCCGAGAACCCGGGACGCAGTCTGCTCTCGATGGCGCTGGTGGCGTCGACGAGCTTCATCATCATCCTGGTCGCCGCCAATCGCCACGAGTTCGGCGACGAGGAGACCGATCGCCGGTCGGGAACCGGCGGTTTTGCGCTGCTGGCCGAGGCGACGGTTCCCGTGGTGGCGGACCTCTCTTCGGAGACGGGACGCGCGGCAGTGGGGTTGAGCGCCGATGCCTCCCTGGGACCCGATGTCGAGATCTTTCCGCTGCGCCTGCTGCCGGGCAATGACGCCAGTTGCCTGAATCTCTACCGGCCGTCGGCGCCGCGGGTGCTGGGAGTGCCGCCGGAGTTCGTCGCGCGGGGCGGTTTCACCTTCCAGGCCCATGCCGCCGGCCCGACCGCCGGGTGGAATGTTCTGACGTCTTCATTCGATGATGGCGCCATCCCGGCCATCGCCGACGCCAAGTCCGCCCAGTGGCTCTGGAAGCTCGGTCTCGGGGACGATGTCATCCTCCCGGACGAGGCCGGCCGCCTTCTTCATCTGCGCCTGGTCGGCCTGTTGCAGGCCAGCATCTTCCAGAGCGAGATCCTCATCCCGGAGGCGGCGTTTCTGGAGCATTTCCCGGGGCGCGCGGGTTATTCGGTGTTTGCCGTGGATGCCCCGGCCGCGCGCTCGGCGAGCGTGGGCCTGGCCCTGGAGCGTGGGCTGGCGCCGTTCGGCGTCGATGCGGTCTCCACCCGGGAGCGGCTGGCCCGCTTCCAGGCGGTGGAGAACACCTATCTCTCCACCTTCCAGATGCTCGGCGGGCTCGGGCTCCTGCTGGGGACGGTGGGCCTGGGCCTGGTGCTCCTGCGCAACGTGAGCGAGCGACGGGGCGAGCTGGCGACGCTACGGGCCTGCGGGTTCGCACGTCGCCGGCTCACCTGGATGATTGCCGCCGAGACCGGCTTCCTGCTGGCGACCGGGCTGGCGGCCGGCAGCATCGCCGCGCTCGCCTCGGCCGTGCCCCGACTGGTGACAGGCTCGCTGCACCTGCCGTGGGCCTTCCTCGGGGGCACGCTGGCGATTGTCCTGGTCACCGGCATGCTCTCCTGCGTGGCGGCGGTGGCCGGCGCCCTTCGACAGCCGCTCCTGCCGTCGCTCAAGGCGGAACGGTAGCCGGCGCGAGGTGGCGCCGGTGGCGTCGCCGGTCAGCGGGCAGGCGGCGTGCTGTCGAGGGTTCGCTCGATCTCGGCGAGGAGGTCCTCGACGGAGCCGGGCTCCTCGCTGACGACGATGGCGCCGTCGGCGTCGGTGGCGACATGGGAGATACCGGGATTGTCGCGCTCCAGGTCGTCGATCACGTGGGCCTGCGCCTGAAAGCGGCGCAGGAGCTCGCGGCTCTGCCGTGTCAGGTCCCGGTGCTCGAGGGCCTGTCGCAACGTCACCTTCAGTTCCTGAACATTGCACGGTTTGGTGAGAAACCGGTAGACGGCACCCTCGTTGATGGCGCGGATCGCCGCGTCCATGCTGGCCTGGCCGGTGAGGATGATGCGGACGGTGTCGGGGTAGTCGCGGTGCACGATGGCAAGGAACTGCGAGCCGGACAGGCCCGGCATGCGCTCATCGGAGACCACGACGTCGATCGCCTCACGGGCCAGAAACTCCATTGCGGCGTCGGCCGAGGCGGCGCTGAACAGCTCGTATCGATCGCCCCGCAGGCTGCGCATCAGTGCCTCGGTCACGTTCGGTTCGTCATCCACGAACAGGATCTTGTGTTGAGCCATGAAACATCTCCCGGGTCAAGGGGCGGGGGTGAGAAGGGGGCCGGTTCGCGCGTCCTGGGGCATGCGGACCCGGATCGGTTCGACGACGCCGACACCCTCGGCGAAGCTGCGCAGCCTCTCGAGTGTCTTCTGCGTCAGTTCTTGCCCTCGCTGCATCAGTCGCAGTCCGGTGGCGCTCTGCACGTCCTCATCAAGAATCATGAACAATCGCATCTCCTCCACGTTCAGGGCTCGCACCTCCATGGCGGTCTGAGCCGGACGGAGCGCCTCGACTGCCGCCAGGATCGCCGGGTGATGAGCCGCGTCCGGTTCTGCCAGGGCGCGTGCGGCGGCCGCCGGTGTGGAGCCGGTGGACACGAGCGCATCGAAGGTCGCGGCGGCGCGCAGGATCTGCGCCCCGATCTGTGTGAGGTCCCACGAGTCGAGGCTTGTGGCGCGGGCGTCCGGTTCGGGAAGGGTGTTCTGCCCGGCCACCATGGCCGCGACTGATTCGAGCCGCGGAATACTCCCCAGCAGCCTACCGGCCACCTGCGGGTGCGAGGCGATCATGCGCAGCTCCGCCTCGCGAAGTTCCTGTCCGGCCGCCAGACGGGCCAGCGTGTCTCCCGGGAGGGAGACACAGCCGATCTGGGAGAGCATGGCCGCCAGCCGGATCTGCCAGTCGCTGCTGACGCCGAGCATCTCGGCGATCTGCGTGGCGTACTGCTGCACCCGGGTGGCCCGGCTGAACGCGTCGGGGCTGACCAGGCCGAGGATCTGGGTCAGGACCTCCACGGCACCGTGGAGGGTCTGACCCAGAAGTTCCCGTTCCGCCATGACGAGCCGGTGCTGTTCGAGGGCCGACTCCACACAGCCGATGAGGACGTCCCGGGGGCACGGCTTGGTCATGAACCGGAACAGCCGGCCGGCGTTGACGGCCTCGATGGTCGCCTGCAGTTCGGCCTGGCCGCTGAGGATCATCTGCACGCTGTCCGGACTGATCTCACGGGCCTTGGCCAGGAACTCGGGTCCGCTCATCATCGGCATCCGCATGTCCGACACGATGACGGCAAACGGGTCCGAGGTGGCCATGGCGTCCAGGCCTGCCTCGCCTCCCACCGCGGTCTCCATATCGAAGCGCCGCGAGAGCTGACGCCGGAGGGCGTCGAGCACGTTCGGCTCGTCATCGACGAACAGGACCCGTCCGGTCACGTCGGCTCCCTCTCCGTGTCGACGGCGGCGCAGGCCGCCTGCCAGGCTCCCCAGCGAGCATCCAGCCCGAGAGCCTCCAGGTACGCGCAGTCCGCCGTCGGTGCTGCGGCCGGCATGACGGCCTCGGGGTGAGCGGCCAGGGCGCAGGCGGCATGGACGATGGTCAGGGAGCCGAATTCGCTGGTCGGGCAGGATGAGGGCGCATGGTGATAGGCGATCGCCTCCACGACACTGTCCGGCAGACCCCAGAGACCGATCAGGTAGGCGCCGATGGCTGCATGATGAGTTCCCAGCCGTTGCTCCTCGATCTTCCAGACCGCGTTGGTTCGCGAGGACACTGCCTCCATCACATCCGCGTACGGACCGGGCATGTTCACGGCGAGAATGATCTTGCCGATGTCGTGCAGCAGGGCCGCCAGAAAGGCATCGTCCGCCGTCTGCTTGTCCAGATCCTCGCTGCCGCAGATCGCCCGGGCGAAGGCAGCTGTCTTCATGCTGCGATGCCAGAGCGCCTCGAGATCGAGCCCTCCGGGCCTCGGCTCGTCGGACTCCAGGAAGATGCTGGTACCCAGAACCAGCGCGCTGATGGTCTCCAGACCGAGATAGGTCACCGCCCGCTCGACACTGGAGATGCGCTGGGCCAGGCCGAAATAGGCGGAATTGACCAGCTTGAGGATCTTGGCGCTCATGCCCATGTCGCTCTGGATCACCCGGCCGATTGTCGGCAGCGACGCGCCCGGCTTCTGGAGTTCGGCCACGACCTGCTGGTACAGGGCGGGCAGGCTGGGGACCGAATCGAGCCCTGACGTGATCTTCTTCAGTGCCGGGCTTTCCAGCAGTGCCCGCAGGCCGTACGCGCGGTCGATGGTCGTCTTCAGGACGTCGGGATCGCACGGCTTGTTCAGGTACTGGTGGGTCGGTCCGACGGCCTTCATCACCAGTTCCTTCTCCGAGTGCCCCGAGAGAATGATGCGAATGGTTCCGGGCTGTCGGCGCTTGACCTCCTGCAGGAGCGTCGCGCCGTCCATGCCCGGCATCTTCATGTCAGCGACGACGATGTCGAACGGGTGCTTCTCCATCACCTCCAGCGCCGCCGCACCGCTCGCCGCGAATTCCATCGCCCATTCCTCGCGCATGCTCCGCATCATGCGCCGGATGCCGTCGAGAACCCGCTCCTCGTCGTCGACAAACAGCACGCGTTTCATGAAGACTCTCCGGACGTCCCCGATGTCGTGTCTTCTTCCGCGGGATGGAGCGGCAGGCTGAGGGTGAAACAGGTTCCCTTGCCCACCTCGGACTCGACCTCGATGCTGCCGCCATGCTTTTCCACGATCACGTCGTGGGCGATGCTCAGCCCCTGGCCGGTGCCCTTGCCGATCTCCTTCGTCGTGAAAAACGGATCGAAGATGTGCTCGCGGACATCGTCCGGCATGCCGGATCCAGTGTCGGAGATCTTCACCTGCGCGAAGTCGTCGCAGATGCCGGTCTCCACCGTGATCGTGCCCTTCTCCTGGCCGCTGCCGTCGAGCACGTCAGCGATGGCATGGGTGGCATTGACCACCAGGTTGAGGATCACCTGGTTGAATTCATCTGCCAGGCAGGGCACCAGGGGCAGGTCCGGGTCGAGCTTCTTCACGACATCTGCCACGTACTTCC
This sequence comes from Acidobacteriota bacterium, assembly GCA_046757965.1. GTDB lineage: Bacteria > Acidobacteriota > Polarisedimenticolia > SMYD01 > SMYD01 > JBHHZI01. The sequence goes on from JBHHZI010000002.1 coordinate 46,369, forward strand.
ACTCGTTGGTTGCCACCGTGAGCGTGTTCTCGATGTTTCGATTGAGATCGGCTGGCTGCTTGTCCGTCGAGAGGTGGGAGAAGTCCTTCATGGCGCGGACGATCTTGGTGACGCGGGCGATCCCCTCGAGGGATTGACCGATGGCCTTCGGGATCTCCTCCCGCAGGAAGTCGAGGTCGGCCTTCTCCATGGCGCTCTTCACCACTGAGACGAAATCGGCCGGAAGATCGTCCGTGGTCCTGGCGGCAGCGATGGCCCCCAGAGCATCGAACAGGGGGAACAGATCGTGGCAGGCGTCATCGAGGAAGCGCGTGTTGTCGCCGATGTACTGGGTGGGCGTGTTGATCTCGTGGGCGATGCCTGCGGCAAGCTGTCCCACGGACTGCATCTTCTGGGAGTGGCGGAGTTGCCGCTCGTTGGACTCTCTCGTGGTGACGTCTTCCTTGATGGCGACGAAGTGTGTGATGTTGCCGGTCTCGTCTCGCACGGCAGAGATCGACGTCTCGTCCAGGTACAGGTCCCCGGTCTTCGTCCGGTTCGCGAAGATACCGGTCCAGCGCTGTCCCTTCGTGATCTTGTTCCACAGATTCTCGTAGAATCCTCTCGTCTGATTGCCGCTGCGCAGGACCCGGGGATTGGCCCCGACGATCTCCTTCCGGGTCCAGCCGGTGACCTGTTCGAAGGCGGTGTTGACGTACTGGATCCGGCCGGCGATGTCGGTGATCATGATCATCTCGTCCGCCTGCTCCAGGGCGGCCACCAGGAGGTGGACCCGTCTTTCCGTGTCCTTTCTGGTGGTGATGTCTCGAAGGAAGGCCGTGAACAGACGATGGGTGCCGAGGTTGACCTCGGAGACGTGCATCTCCGCGGGGAAGGTGCTGCCGTCCTTGCGGCGTGGTTCCACCTCGATGGTCCGGCCGATGATGTGCGGATCCCCGGTCGCCTGGTAGCGCGCCAGGTAGTCGCCATGCCGGTCCGCATGTGGCGCGGGCATCAGGGTGGCCACGCTCTCGCCGATGATTTCGTAATACGCGTAGCCGAACAGGCGACAGGCGGCGTTGTTGAAGGCGACGATGGTGCCGTGGGGATCGATGGTGATGATGGCGTCTGCGGCCGAGTCGAGAATCGCCTCGGTGAGGGCCTGCTGCTCCCGGAGGATATCCGCGAGACGGCCGCACTCATCCGATGACATGGGCTCGGGGCTGTCGGTCGATCTCCGGTCGAATGGAACCGCCGTGGCGCCTATCCTGGCTGACACTGCGGGGGGCGGTGCCGCCGGCGCGTCCGGTGACGGAGTTCGTTCGCCGCCGGTGACGTCATCCGGTGACGGCCCGGCGGTCTGCACCACGTCGCGGTGTCCTGGTGACTTCCCCCGGGTCATGGGAGACGTGTTCCTGACCCGTGGAAAGTCCAAGGTGTGGGGCCGGTTCGGCCCTCGTCAGACGAATGCTGCATCCTCGTCACCCCGCCCCCGGACTGTTGTTCAGGTAGCCGCAACCTCTTTTATCGACCCGGCCCGGCCGTTCTTGAGACCCGAGGGTCGATTCGTCGGTCGAGGCGAGGCCTTGGCTCCGGCACCGGGTGTCCGGGCACCGCCCCCCTCGTGGGAAGGGGGACGTGCGTCGACCCGACGATGGTTGGAACCGCCCGCCGGGTCCGCTGTTTCCGCCGCGCCACACTTTTGTGGCGGTGCAGGTCAGGTGATATCGTCGGGTCTTCCGGCGGCCATCCCGCCGTCCATTCACGCATCACGAAGGTTCACGATGACCCAGAACAAGTCCCCGATCGATCTGCTCGGCGGTGACGACCTGTTTGCCGACCGGCATATCGGGCCGCGTCCTGAGGAACTCAGCGCGATGCTCGCGGAGATGGGGCACGACTCGCTGGACAGCTTGACCGACGCGGTCGTGCCGGAGTCGATCCGCGTCGGCCAGGCGCTCGACCTGCCGCCCGCCCGCAGCGAGACCCGGGTGCTGGCCGACCTGCGGGAACTCGCCGGCGCCAATCGCATCGTGCGCGCCTGGCAGGGCCTGGGCTACCACGAGTGCGTCACGCCACCGGTCATCCAGCGGTGCATCCTGGAAGACCCGGGCTGGTACACGGCCTACACGCCGTATCAGGCGGAGATTGCCCAGGGCCGCATGGAAGCGCTGCTCAACTTCCAGACCATGGTGGCCGACCTGTCCGGCATGCCGGTGGCCAATGCGTCGCTTCTCGACGAGGCCACCGCCGCGGCGGAGTCGATGACCTTCTGCCGTCGTGTGCTGGCCCGGCGAGACGACAATCGAGTCTTCTTCGTCTCCGCCGCCTGCCATCCGCAGACGATTGCCGTGGTGCGGACCCGGGCGCATCGGCTCGGCATCGACGTGGAGGTGGGGGACACGGCCACGCTGGAGTTTCGTCCGGAGATCTTCGGGGTCCTGGTCCAGTATCCGGCCACCGACGGTCGCGTGGACGATCATGCCGGGCTGTGCGAGCGGGCCCACGAGGCCGGTGCCCTGGTGGTGGTGGCGGCGGACCTGCTGGCCCTGACGCTGCTGCGACCGCCGGCGACCTTCGGCGCGGACGTGGTGATCGGCAACAGCCAGCGCTTCGGCGTGCCGCTCGGTTTCGGCGGTCCGCACGCCGCATTCATGGCCACGCGTGAGGAGTTCAAGCGCCAGCTCCCGGGACGGATCGTGGGCGTCACGCATGACGCGGATGGGCGGCCGGCGATCCGGCTGGCCATGCAGACTCGTGAACAGCATATCAGCCGGGACCGGGCGACCAGCAACATCTGCACGGCGCAGGTGCTGCTGGCGGTGGCCGCGTCGATGTACGCCGTGTATCACGGACCGGACGGGCTGCGCCGCATCGCCTCGCGCCTGCACCGGGCAGCGCTGACCCTGCGCGAGACGCTGGCCGGGGCCGGCTGTGGTGTGGGCGAGGGACTCGTCTTCGACACCTTGCGGGTGACTCCGCTGTCCTCCCGCCCGGCAACGGTGGTGCTGGCGGCTGCCCTGGACGGAGGCATCAACCTCCGGCTGCACGACAACGGCGATGTCGGGGTGGCCCTGGGAGAGACCCTCGACGCCACCGACCTGGCACGTGTGGTCGCCGCCTTCACCGGCACGGACGACGTCACGCCCGCCTCGCTGTCGGAGCGGGCCCGGGAGATCGAGGCCCATATCCCGTCCCCTCACCGCCGCGAGAGCGCCTTCCTCACCCATCCGGTGTTCACGGCGCATCGCTCCGAGACCGCCCTGATGCGCTACGCGCGCCGCCTCGCCGGCCGCGATCTTTCCCTGACGACGTCGATGATCCCGCTCGGTTCCTGCACCATGAAGCTCAACGCCGCCGCCGAGATGATGCCGATCACCTGGCCGGGGTTCGCCGCGCTGCACCCGTTTGCCCCGGCGGACCAGACCGCGGGCTACACGACGCTGATCGAGCGGCTGTCGGCCTGGCTGGGAGAGATCACCGGCCTGAACAACGTGTCGATGATGCCCAACGCCGGTGCCCAGGGCGAGTACACCGGTCTGCTGGTCATCCGGGCCTGGCACGACGTACGCGGCGACACGCAGCGCAACGTCTGTCTGATTCCCCGGTCGGCGCATGGCACCAACCCGGCCAGCGCCGTCATGAGCGGCATGGACGTGGTCGTCGTCGACTGCGACGCCCAGGGCAACATCGATGTCGACGACCTGCGTCGCCAGGCGGAGAACCACGCGGACCGCCTGGCAGCCCTGATGGTCACCTATCCGTCCACGCACGGTGTGTTCGAGGCCTCCATCCAGGAGATGTCCGCCATCGTCCATGCCGGCGGCGGGCAGGTCTACATGGATGGCGCCAACATGAACGCCCTGGTGGGACTGTGCCGGCCGGTGGATCTGGGGGCCGACGTCTGTCATCTCAATCTGCACAAGACGTTCTGCATTCCCCACGGCGGCGGCGGACCGGGCATGGGGCCGATCTGCGCCGCAGCACACCTGGCGCCGTTTCTGCCGCGCCACCCGCTGGACGCCGGCGCCGGGCCGGCGGTCGGCCCGGTGTCGGCGGCTCCATTCGGCAGCCCGAGCATCCTGCCGATCTCCTACGCCTACATCGCCATGATGGGAGCCGACGGACTGCGGCGCGCCACCCAGGTGGCTATCCTCAACGCCAACTACATCGCGCATCGGCTGGCGAAGCACTATCCGCTGGTCTATTCCGGGCGAGGTGGCCTGGTGGCCCACGAATGCATTCTCGACATGCGCGGCTTCAAGAAGACCGCCGGCGTGGAGGCGGAGGACATCGCCAAGCGACTGATGGACTACGGTTTCCATGCGCCGACCATGTCGTGGCCGGTGGTGGGAACGTTGATGGTGGAACCGACGGAGAGCGAATCGAAGGAAGAGCTCGACCGCTTCTGTGACGCGATGATCGCCATCCGGGACGAGATCCGCCAGGTCGAGACCGGTGCTCTCGATCGAGAGAACAATCCGCTGAAGAAGGCTCCTCACACGGCGCATGTCCTGGCCGGGGCATGGGATCGGCCGTACAGCCGGGAGATGGCGGGCTATCCGGTGCCGTGGCTGCGCGACCGCAAGTACTGGCCGCCGGTGTCCCGCATCGACAACGTCTACGGCGACCGCCACCTGGTCTGCACCTGCCCGCCGCCTGGAGCCTACGAAGAGGCGTGAGAGCCGGGTGTGCTCCTGGCTCCCGGTGAAGGAGCCGGTCAGTCCTCGTCGACGGGGGCGTAGAAGGAGAGACCACGCAGGTTCTCGTTCACTTGCAGGGGCGCCGCCAGCGGTGCGAACGCCCTCTCCTCGCAGTCGAGTCGCTCGCAGAGCCGGCAGGTGACGCCGATGGGGTCCGCCGCGTCGAGGTTGGCGAGATCCATGCCTTCCGCATAGACCATCTCCCGGGCGTGCGACACCTCGCAGCCGATGTCGATGGCGCGCACCGGGTGGGGAGCGTGAAAGCCTCCCGTGTCCTTGCGCAGGGTGCGGGCCACATCCAGGTAGGCGGACCCGTCAGGCATGCGCGACAGCCGGACGCGAATGGTGCCGGGCGTGAGAAAGGCGGCGTGCACGTTCCACAGGGGGCAGGCGGCACTGAAGCGTGCGAAGCGCATGCCCGAGGCGCTGAAGCGCTTCGAGATGTTGCCGGCGATATCGACCCGCACCAGATGGAGCGGGATCCCCTCGTTGCCCGGACGCCGCAGTGTGGTGAGACGATGGCAGACCTGCTCGAAGCTCGCCCGGAAGCGGTGGCCGAGCAGCTCGATGTCGTACCGCTCGGCGCGGGCGGCGTCCAGGAAGGTGGTGTAGGGCATGAGCACGGCGCCGGCGAAGTAGCTCGCCAGGCTGACCCGGGCCAGGGCGCGGGATGCGGGTGTCGTCAGTGTTTCATCCGCCGACAGCCGGTCCAGAACATCGCCCTGCGTGAGCAGTCCGATCTGGTGCGCGAGCTGGAAGTTCCGGCTTCCCCGTCGCAGCAACTCGGACAGGCGCAGCACCCGCCGGCGCGGGTCGAAGCGGCGCGCGGCTCCTCGCATGGCGCCGGTCTCCACGATCTCCACGCGGACCTGGTGGACATCGCGCAGATAGGCCGCCATCTCCTGGAACAGGTCGGCGCGGTGCAGGCCGGCGGTGGCGACGAGATGCTCGGCCCCGACCTCCAGCTCGGGGAAGTGATTCATGTGGCGCTGGAGGAGATCGGTGACCTCCTCCGAGGGCAGTCGCGACGGATGCAGGAAGCTCGCCTCATCCTCGGCTTCCATCTCCCCGGCGAGGGTGCCGAGCGATTCCCGCACGCCGCGATACGCCTGGTAGAGGGTCATGACCGCGCGCGCGGCGGCCGGGGCGGCGGTGGCCATCTCCCGCAGGTCGGTCTCGGGGACCTGCTGACCCTCGAAGACCGGGTCACCGAACGCCTCGAGGAGGTCCGCGACCAGGCGGCGGTCGTCGTCGTGGGCGAAGGCCTGGATGTCGATGTCGAAGTTCTGGGCCAGACGGATCAGCAGGGTGGCGCTGAGCGGGCGCCGGTCATGCTCGATCAGGTTGAGGTAGCTCGGCGAGATCCCGAGGCGGCCGGCCATGGCGGACTGGGTGAGATTGATACGGCGCCGCAGGGCGCGGACCTTGCTGCCGAGCCGGATGGACGGGGGCATGAACGCTTCTCCCGCTCTGGAATTTACAGCATTGACAGGTTTACGTCAAGAATGTGTACATCGCGGTACATGTTAACTGATTGAAACTAAATTAGTTATTGCAAATAAGGCGAGTTCGTGGCATATTGACTGCCACACTGGAGGCACGAATGACGGATCAGGGGTTCACCTCGAAAGGGGTGAGCGTGTCTGGACGGGTTGATGACACGGCGGCGCCGGTTCTCACCGACGCGGCGCTGGGGTTCGTGGCGGGGCTGGCTCGCACCTACGGCGAGCGCGTCAACGAGCTGCTGGCCCGGCGGCGGCGCCGCCAGGCGGCGCGCGATGGCGGCGAGCTGCCGCACTTCCTGCCCGACACGGCCGCGGTGCGGGAAGGGGACTGGACGGTGGCGCCGCTGCCGGCCGACCTGCAGGACCGCCGGGTGGAGATCACGGGACCGGTCGACCGGAAGATGATCATCAACGCGCTCAACTCGGGGGCGAAGGTGTTCATGGCCGACTTCGAGGATTCCTGTGCGCCGACCTGGTCGAATCTCATCGAGGGGCAGGCCAACCTGCGCGACGCGGTGGCCCGCACCATCCGGTTTGTCGATCCAGTGCGTGGCAAGACGTACGAGCTGGCCGACGAGACGGCGACACTCCTCGTCCGGCCGCGCGGCTGGCACCTCTTCGAGCGGCATGTCGAGGTGGATGGCCGGCCCATGCCCGCCGGGCTGTTCGACTTTGGCCTGTACTTCTTTCACAACGTGGCCGCCCTGCTGGCAGCGGGAACCGGTCCGTACTTCTACCTGCCCAAGATGGAGAGCCATCTGGAGGCGAGGCTGTGGAACGACGTCTTTCTCACCGCGCAGGAGCGGCTCGACATCCCGGCGGGGACCATCAAGGCCACCGTGCTGATCGAGACCCTGCCGGCGGCGTTCGAGATGGACGAGATCCTCCACGAGCTGCGCCAGCACTCGGCGGGCCTGAACTGCGGCCGCTGGGACTACATCTTCAGCTTCATCAAGACGCTCCGTGCCGATCCGCAGCGGGTGCTGCCGGACCGCGGCCAGGTCTCCATGGAGCAACCGTTCATGCGAGCCTACACGCAGCTCCTCATCCGGACCTGTCATCGCCGCGGCGTGCACGCCATGGGCGGGATGGCCGCCCAGATCCCGATCAAGACCGACGATGCCGCCAACCGGGAGGCCCTGGAGCGCGTGCGGGCCGACAAGATCCGCGAGGTGACGGACGGCCACGACGGCACCTGGGTCGCGCACCCCGGTCTCGTCCCGCTGGCGCGCGCCGTGTTCGACGAGAAGATGCCCGCACCGAACCAGATCGGCCGCCGCCGGGACGATGTGCAGGTCAGCGAGGCCGACCTGCTGCGCCCCGCCGCCGGCACACGCACCGAGGAAGGGTTGCGTCACAACATCCGGGTGGGCATCCAGTACCTCGCGGCCTGGCTGGGCGGCAACGGCTGCGTGCCGCTCTACCACCTGATGGAGGATGCCGCCACCGCGGAGATCTGCCGCACGCAGATCTGGCAGTGGCTCCACCATGGCGCCGCCCTGGACGACGGCCGGCCCATCACGCCCGACCTGTTCTTGGCACTGATGGCCGAGGAGATGGAAAGACTGCGCGAGGCGCCCGGTGGGATGAGATTCGACGCCGGCCACCTCGAACGGGCGCGCCGGATCTTCGACGAGCTGTCGCGCGATGCGACCTTGCAGGATTTCCTGACCGTGCCGGCCTACGAGGCGCTCCTCGCAGCCGGCCAGTGAAACGGATCCACGGCGCCGCCGGCGGATGAGCGGCGCGAGACGAAAGGGGGGGAGATGGCGACCGCGGTGAAGACGAGACCGGACATCGGAGGAGAAGAGAAGGTGGCTGCCGGCCGCTTCGACGGCATATCCCGGCCGTACTCGGCGGAAGAGGTCGCGTCCCTGCGGGGCTCCGTCCCCATCGCCCATACACTCGCGGACCGCGGTGCGCGCCGTCTCTGGAAGTTGTTGACCACCCGGGACCACGTGAAGGCCCTGGGCGCCGTCACCGGCAACCAGGCGATGCAGATGGTGCGGGCCGGTCTGCCTGCGATCTACTGCAGCGGCTGGCAGGTGGCCGCCGACGCCAACTCGGCCGGCCAGATGTACCCCGACCAGAGCCTGTATCCCGTCGACAGCGTGCCGCGACTGGTGCGCCAGATCAACCGGGCGCTGGAGCGGGCCGACCAGATCGGCCGGCAGGACGAGGATGCCGGCCGGGAGTGGTACGCGCCCATCGTGGCCGATGCCGAGGCCGGTTTCGGCGGGCCGCTCAATGCCTTCGAGCTGATGAAATCGATGATCGAGGCCGGCGCCGCCGGCGTGCATTTCGAGGACCAGCTCAGCTCGGAGAAGAAGTGTGGTCACCTTGGCGGCAAGGTCCTGGTGCCCACGGCCCACTTCATTCGCACCCTGACGGCGGCCCGCCTGGCCGCGGACGTGCTGGACGTCCCCACGATTCTCATCGCCCGCACGGACGCCAACAGCGCGCAACTGCTGACCTCCGACATCGACCCGCGCGACCACCGCTTCCTCACCGGCGAGCGCACTCCCGAGGGGTTTCATCGCATCAGCGGCGGTCTGGATGTCGCCATCGCCCGGGGCCTGGCGTACGCACCGTACGCCGACCTCCTCTGGTGCGAGACCGCGCGCCCCGACCTGGCCGAGGCGCGGCGTTTCGCCGAGGCGATTCATGCCGAGTTTCCGGACAAGATGCTGGCCTACAACTGCTCGCCGTCGTTCAACTGGCGCCGCAACCTCGACGATGGCACCATCGCCGGCTTCCAGCGGGAGCTGGGGGCCATGGGGTATCGATTCCAGTTCGTCACGCTGGCGGGCTTCCACGCCCTGAACATGAGCATGTTCGACCTGGCGTGCCGCTATCGCGAGGCCGGGATGACGGCCTACGCCGGCCTGCAGGAGCAGGAATTCGCGGCCGAGGCGGCGGGATACTCGGCGACACGCCATCAGCGCGAGGTCGGGACCGGCTACTTCGACCGTGTGCGAGATGTCATCTCGGGCGGCACCGCCTCGACCTCGGCCCTGGAGTCATCCACCGAATCCGACCAGTTCTGAAGCAGCGGACGCCCGGCGATGTCGCGGGCCGGTGTGGGAGTCAGTCTGTACGACCGCGCCTGCAGCGTCGAAGGGTTCCGGCGTTCCGCCGGATCCCCGGTCCCGGATCCCGGGGCCTAGGACATTGGCGCGTCGATCGATGGTGTAGAATCGCCCGGATCCCGCCAAGGAGAATCCACGCCGGCCATGCGCGAGCGCACCTGGAGCCAGAGTTCCACCGCCTCGGTCCGCGTGCGTCATCGTCCGTGGCGGGCCTGCCTTCTGGCGCTGGCGGTGGCGGCCGCTGTGATCGGCACCGGTTGCTCGGCGGAAGATGCCGGGCAGTCCGTCCCACCTCCGGCCGCGTCCACGCAGGAGACGCCGCCGCCTGCATCGTCTGCCGGACCGGGCGTGACGTCGCCGCCGGAGAATCCGCGACTGGCCGCCCTGTTCGCTGCGGTGAAGGCCAGGCCGGAGGATGCGGCGGCCCACCACGCACTGGGTCGCATGCTGCACGAGGCCCATCGCCGCGATGAGGGGCTCGTTCACTTCCAGCGGGCCGTCGAGTTGGACCCCAGCCTGACGAATCTCTTCGATCTGGCGGTGGCGCAGACCGCCATGTCCCGCCTGCGTGAGGCCGAGGCGACCTATCGGCGCGTGCTGACGCTGATTCCCGATGAGCCCCGGGCCCTGCAGAATCTGGGCAACGTGCTGCTCAACCAGGGGCGCAAGGACGAGGCGATCGCGGCGCTGACGCGAGCGTTGCGCGTGAAGCCCGACCTCCTTCTCGCTCGCTACCAGCTCGCGGGCATCTACAAGTTCTATGGCCAGTTCGAGGAGGCCTACGGCATGTACCAGGGCGTCCTGGACACGACGCCCCATGACGCCCAGGAACAGCAGGCCGTGGCCGACAGTCTCTACCAGATCGCCTCCATCGATGTCTCCCGGGGGGCCTACAGCCAGGCCGAGCAGAACCTCGCCCGTCTGCTGCAGCTCGTGCCCGATCACAAGTCAGCGCACTACATGCGTGGCCAGGCCCTGCTGCACCTCGGGCGCGACGACGAGGCCGAGCAGGAGTTCGACACACACGTGCGCCTCCTGGCCAGTCGCCCTGCCAACTCGCCGATGGCGTCTTCCCGGTGAGGCCGCCCCGGGTCGTTGCCGCCGCCGTCCTGGCGGCGGTGCTGCCGGTGGTGGGGATCCTGATGGGTCCGGGATCCCGGCTGGCGTTTGCTGCCCCGCAGGCGACCACGTTGAACTTCGTGGATGTGGCGGCGGCGTCGGGAATCGACGACCGCAACGTCTGCGGGGCCGCCGGGGCCGGCAAGGGCTGGATCACGGAGACCATCGGCACCGGGCTGGGGTGGCTGGACTTCGATGGGGACGGCGATCTGGACCTGTATCTTCTCAACGGGTCCACCCACGAGCGCGGCAGTGGTCAGGGCGAGCCGAACCGACTCTTTCGTAACGTCGGCGAGGGCCGTTTCGTGGATGTGACGGCGACGGCCGGCGTGGGGGATCGCGGCTGGGGATATGGCCTGGCGGTGGGGGACATCGACAACGATGGCGACCCGGACCTGTATGTCACCAACCTCGGCGCCGATCGCTTCTTCCTCAACAACGGCGATGGCACGTTCAGCGACCACACGCAGCAGGCCGGCCTCGGGCAGACCGGCTGGGGAGCCTCCGCGGCGTTCTTCGACATGGACGCCGACGGCGACCTCGACCTCTACGTCGGCAACTACGTCGCCTTCGACACGACGACCGTGCCCCGGCGCGGCACGCCCGAGGCGGACCAGCCCTGGTGCATCTGGCTGGGAGTGCCTTCCGTCTGCGGACCGCGGGGCCTCGTCCCGGAACCGGATCTGCTCTACCGGAACAACGGAGACGGCACCTTCACCGATGTCAGCGAGGCCGCGGGCATCCGCCTGAATAAGGCCCGCTACGCCCTCGGGGTGGTGACGGCGGACTACGACAACGATGGCGACCAGGATGTCTACGTCGCCAACGACAGCGTGCAGAACTCCTTGTGGCGCAACGACGGGCATGGCGTCTTCACCGACGTGGGCATCATCTCCCTCAGCGCGCTCAGTGCCGACGGCAATCCGCAGGCCGGCATGGGCGTGGACTTCGGTGATTTCGACGGCGATGGCTGGCTGGACCTGGTGGTGACGAACTTCTCCCATGACCTGAACTCGATCTATCGGAACGGCAAGGGGAGGTTCTTCACCGATGAATCCAGCACCATCGGCATGGGCGCGACGGCCATGGAGCTGTCCTGGGGAACCGGCTTTCGTGACTTCGACCAGGATGGCGACCTGGACCTGTTCATCGCCAACGGCCACGTCTATCCATGGGTGGACGATTCGGACATGGGAACCCGCTATCGCCAGCGCAACCACCTGTTCATCAACACGGGCAAGCGCTTCGTCGAGGAATCGAAGACGGCCGGCGATGGCATGCAGATCACCCGCTCGTTCCGGGCGGCGGCCTTCGCCGACTACGACAACGATGGCGACCTGGACGTGGCGCTGACCGCTCTCGACGAGGCGGCGGTGCTGCTCAGAAACGACAGCGCCGGCCTGGGCCACTTCCTCGCCATCCGTCTGGTCGGCGGGATCTCGAACCGGGACGGCGTCGGTGCCCGTGTCACCGCAACCGTGGGGAAGCAAAGCCTGACCCGCGAGCGCAAGGGAGGCGGCTCGTTTCTCTCCGCCTCCGACCCACGCCTCCACTTCGGCCTGGGCGCCGCCACCCGCGTCGACCACCTCGAGATCCGCTGGCCCTCCGGTACCGTCCAGACCCTCGACAGCGTCGCCGCCGACCAGATCCTGACGATCAGCGAACCCACACCATGAGCCGCGCCTTCGCCCTGCGTCGTCCCTCGGCGCCTGCGGGCGCGGCGGTTCAGCGCCGCCGAATACGCGCCTGATTGTGACGCTGACTCCCGCCGGCGGTCGTCCACGGAGAATCCGGTCAGCCTCCGGGGCAACAGTCAGGGACCGCTGTCGAGGCGCTGGCGCAGCCAGGTGGCGGCCTGGTGCACGGTGTACTTGTCCTGATCGCGGTCGACGAGGTTGTTGGCCTGTCGCATGGTGGCGACATCGATGTTTCCGAGCAACGGCTGGAGGGCCGCGGCCACACCCCTGCGTGCGGCGGCGGCTGCGGAGAGCAGGAGCACGGCGTCGTAGGGTGGGATGATGCCGAGGGGGTCGGCGAGAACCTGCAGGTCGAACGCCGCGATGCGCCCGTCGCTGCTGAAGGCGGCGATGATATCCACAGCGCCACGGCGGACGGCATCGTACATGAAGGTGGAATCGAAGCTGACCTGCGCGGCGAACTTCAGGCCGTAGGCGGCGGCGAGCTGCCGCCATTCCGGACGCCCGAAGAACTCGTAGTCTCCTCCCAGCCGCATGTCCGGCGCGTGTGGCGCCAGGTCCTCGATGGTGCGCAGATGCCCTGCCGCGGCGCGGGATCTGGGCAGCGCCAGGGCGTAGGCGTTCTCGAAGCCGAGAGAGCCGAGGCAGACGATGCCGCGCTCGGTGCGCAACCATGCCGTCATCTCATCCAGAACCTGCTGTCGTGATGGGCTGCTGCCGCGGTGCATGTGGTTGGCCCAGATGGTGCCCGAGTAGTCGACGTAGATGTCGAGGTCACCGGTGGCGAGGGCATCGAAGATGATGGTGGACCCCAGCGAGTCGACCCGCCGGGTGGAGAAACCGGCAGCGGTCAGGGTCTGATCGATCAGATCGGCGAGGATGTACTGCTCGGTGAACGTCTTGGCCCCGATGGCCAGCACCGCGTCACGGTCGCTGCGGTCGGCGGTCGGGCGGGGGGCTCCGAAAACCCGGCCGTGGGGTACGTCGGGCTGCGGTCCCACCGCCGGCCCGGTCGCTGGTGGTGCTGCGGTACGAGTCGCCGCCATCGACGGCGTCGCGCGCGGTGCGGCGGCTCGCTGCCGTGCGGCCAGGCGCGGTGCCGCCAGCCCGGCGCCGACGAGCAGCACCAGGCCGGCGACGCAGGCCAGGGCGAGCCGCCGGTTGCGCCGGCGGGCGGCGGTCTCCAGGCCGGCCGCCAGCCCGTCGAGGATCAGGGCGAGGGTGGCGGCGGCCACGCAGCCGAACAGCACGGCTGTCCAGTTGCGTGTCTGCAGCCCCATGAAGATGTGGTTGCCCAGGCAGACCTGCCCCACCGGTGTGGCCAGCGTGGCGGTGCCGACCACCCAGACCAGGGCCGTCCGCACACCGGCCAGAATGACCGGGGCGGCGACGGGCAGCTCCACGCGCCGCAGGATCTGCCACGGGGTCATGCCCAGGGCGCGCGCGGCCTCGGTGAGGTCGGGGTCGACGCCGGTCAGGCCGGCCACGGTGTTGCGCAGCATCGGCAGCATGCTGTAGAGGGTGAGAGCCAGCACCGTGGGCACAAAACCCAGCACCGGCAGGTCGAACCCGGCGAGTCGCCGGGTGAGTCCGCCGGCAGCTGCCAGCATGGGCACCATGAGGGCCAGCAGCGCCAGGCCGGGGATGGTCTGGATGATCGCGGCACCACCCAGCAGCGTGGCGCGCCAGCGCTTCCGGCGCGACACCACGACGGCCAGTGGGAGGCTGAGCAGCATGCCGAGCCCCATCGACACCACCGTCAGTTGCAGATGATTCCCCAGCGTGGTGGGGAGCAGCGCGAACTGCTCCTGCAGGTTGGGCGTCATGACGGGGACGAACCGCCGCGAACCAGCGTCTCGACCCGGTCGGCCTGGCGTCGAGGCGTGTCCATGAGGCGCTGCACATACGGGTCGGGCGGCGAGGCCAGCAGTGTATGGGGCGTCCCGGTGGCGAGCAGCCGTCCGCTCCGCAACACCGCCACGCGGTCGGCCAGGAGCAGCGCCTCGGTCATGTCGTGAGTGACCAGCACCGTGGTGAGCTCCAGTCGTTCGTGGAGGGCACGAAGCTCATCCTGAAGAGATGCGCGGGTGAGCGGGTCGAGGGCACCGAACGGCTCGTCCATCAGCAGCAGCCGTGGGCGGGCCGCCAGGGCGCGCGCCACCCCGACCCGCTGGCGCTGTCCCCCGGACAGGTCGCGGGGCAGGCGGCCGGCGAACTCCGCCGGGTCCAGATGGACCATCTCCAGCAGTTCATCGACGCGAGATGCGACCTTGGTGGCCGGCCAGCCGAGCAGCTCGGGGACCACCCCGATGTTGCCCGTCACGGTGAGATGTGGAAAGAGGCCGATCCCCTGGAAGACATAACCGATGGAGCGGCGCAGTGTGATCGGGTCATGGTCGCTCACATTCCGGCCGTCCACGGCGATGCGGCCGCTGGTCGGTTCGACCAGACGGTTGATCAGCTTCAGTGTGGTGGTCTTGCCGCAGCCGGACTCGCCCAGGAGCACCAGCAGTTCACCGGCCGCCACGTCGAGGTCCAGACCGCAGAGAGCCTCCTGGGTGGCGCCTGGGAAGCGCTTGCGCACCTGCTCGAAGCGGATCATCGCAGCCGTTGGACCCCTCGCCCCGAAAGGGGAACCACGGTCGCCATCGAGCCAGTGGCCCGGGGTCTGGCCGGCTCACACGTCGTGATCACCGGGAAGGTGATGACGACCGCCAGGTGATGAGCTTCAGGCGCGACAGGAGCATGACGTGACGCCGGATGGCGTCACCGTCGATGGGTCCGAACTCGGCACTGAGGGCATCGCGGATGGCGTCGAGATCGGTCTGCCCATCGATGAAGTTGTGCAGCTCGAAGCGCACGTTGCCTCGCACCGGGTTGGCCGGATCTTTGAGCCAGCCGCGCTCGTCGTCGGCGGCCTCGACCTCGAGATAGGTATCGGAGATCGGCCCGCGCGTGGTGCGCACCGGGATCCGGCTGGAGACGACCGGCAGGGGAGGCGGGCTGGAGCCGGCGGTGCCGCGCCGGTTCGCATCAACCTGCAGCGCCCTGGTGAAGGCTGCAAACTGCGCACCGAGGGCGGCGAGGCTGGCATCGAGCACCGCATCTGCGCCGGTGCGAAAGTGACGGACATCGGTCACCGTGGCGCGCGCCACCGCGTGGGCGCGAGCCAGGCGATTCTGTGCCTCGGCCCAGGCCCGACCCACCTCTTGCTCACCGGCTGCCGCCAGGGTCCGCACCGACTGACGGGCGGCCTGCCCCAGGCGGTGGGCCGCTCCAGCACCGGCGAGCGCGGCCAGATCCCCGGTGTCGGCCCCGTCCAGGCGGGCCAGGGTGAGGAGCGTGCCGGTGGCGATGATCTCCTCGCGCTCCAGCTCCACCGGGTCGACCTTGCCCGGCGTGTCCTCCGAGGTGTGGTGGGTGTAGTCCGGCTCGTGGCCGAACATCATGCCGGGGATGCGGCGGTCGATGAACACCTGATGGTCGCTGCCCGGCGCGAACGGCGTCACCACGGCGTTGAAGGTGGACAGCGAGCCGCGGGGCGTGCGGATGTTCATCTGCGACACCATCTCGACCATGTTGGCCACCACGTCGTTGAGGACCGATGGGATGGAGTCGGGTGTGCGCGAGAAGGTGGCCCGGGAATGGAGCAGCTCCTCGTTCTCCCCGACCATGTCCATGTTCAGGTTGGCGAGATAGGTGCCGCCGAAGTCCGGACCGGCCACCTCGGGGTGATGGTCGAGATAGGCCATGGTGCCGAAGAACTCCGGCACCCAGATGAACTGGAGGGTGCGCTGCGGCCGTGGCAGGCGGCCGCTCTTCACCAGCGCGAGGAGCGTCTGCGCCATGTCCAGGGTGGCGCCGGAGCCGCTGGCGTTGTCATTGGCCGATTCCTTCGGGTGATCGAGGTGGGCGCTGACCAGCAACACCTCCTCCGGTTTCGTCGAGCCGCGGATGAACGCCACCGGCACGTCCATGAAGAACGGTTCCAGACCGATGCCCTCCGCCACGGCGTGGACGACGACATGCTCGCCGGCGGCCAGCAGGTCGCGCAGCATCCGTCCCTGGCGATTGGTGAGATTGAAGCCGAAGGTGACCCGGTCGAGTTCGCTCGTGCGCGGCCAGATGCCGGTGTACTGCAGCATGTCGGGGTACTCCCGGGCCCGGTCATCGTCGAGGAAGCAGACCACCGCCGCCGCCCCGTGCGCGAGCACCGCGAGGCGGTGAACGTCGCCGCCGTAGCCGGTGGCGAGGGCGATCTTGCCGCCCACATCCTTGCCGGCATAATCGGCCTCGGAGGTCCCCGCACCGACCCAGACCAGCTCCGCCGTGACATCGCCCGGGTTGGAGTAGGTCATCAGGCTCATCGCCACGTCGGCGTAGCCGACCAGGCGTTCCCGGCGGGGCTCGACCAGGGTCAGCTCCGCCCGGGTCATGTCGAAGCCCGGCGGCGATTGCCAGGTGCCGTACTGCACGTGACCGTCCGACGGGAACGATTCGATGAAGGCATCGGTCTCGTCGAAGCCGTGGTCTCGAAGCTGCGACAGCACGTATTGGGCCGCTTCGCGGTACTGGCGCGAGCCCTGCACGCGACTCCAGCGGGTCAGGCGGATGACATGTTCCTTGGCCCTCTCCCCGCTGAGTGATTCGTGGAGCAGGTCGCGGAGGTCCGGCGCCAGCAGTGGCTGGAACTCCTGCGCGGCCACGGGCGCCGGTCCTGCGGTGAGAAGGCACAGCATGGCCGCCAGCACGGCCCCGCGTCGCCACCGACATCGGCTCATGGTCATCTCCCGCTCCCGGTCCGGCCCGGCTCCGGTCCGGCCCATCGTAACATTCGCGACGGCGGCACGGGACCATGACCCGGCGCCGGACAGACCGCAGGGGAGACACCCTGTCGGGTGCCTCCCCGGTGCGGGAAGGTCAGGTCGTGGTGTCGCCGGCAGGTGTTGCCGGCACGCATCCCTGCACGTTGCCGCGCCGGCGTCGAGCCGGTGGCTCCTGGGGGCGTGCGGTCGGCCGGGTACGGCCGGGACGTCGACTCAGCGGCTGGCCGCTGCTTGCGGCATGCTCGGGAGAGCCGCCTGCCGCGACGTGGCGGAGGCCGGGGCGAGCAGGCCCTGGATGGCGGCGTCGAGTGTGTTCTCGTCCTTGTAGCCGATGAGCTTCTTCGTGACGTGCCCCGAGGAGTCAATCAGGAGGGTGCTCGGCACGAGAAAACTCCGGTACTCGTCGGCCAGGGCCGCGTTGTCCGCCACGGCGAGCGGCAGATCGAGGTCCATGAAGTCGCTCCAGGAGCGCACGTCGTCCACCGAGCCACTGTTGATGTAGACCGGCAGGAACGTCAGGTCGGTGTCCGCGTACTTGCGGCGCAGGTCGTCCAGCAGCGGCAGGGTGTTGAGACTGTGGCTGCAATGTCCGGCCAGGAAGGTGACGACCACCGGGTGGCCGGTGTGGGCGGAGAGCGACTCCTCGGTGCCGGCGGTGGTCGGCAGCGTGAAGTTCGTGGCGACCCAGTCGGTGTAGGTGGCGCCGTCCTGTTCCTTCTCTTTCTGGTAGCGCGCCAGCAACTCGCCACTGGCGCCGGCCAGATTGCTGTTGATGGAGCAGGCGTTGAGCACGGCGCAGTTCGACGCGCCCCCGAGGGCGCAGGCATCGACGCCGCGATTCCCCAGCTCGGCAAACACGGCGGTCTTCAGCACCGCCAGGTCGAGCTCGCCACTGGCGCGGAGCTGCTCGAAGGTCTCGCGCGAGATCTCCGCGGCGGCGATGATCTCATCCTCTGAGAACGCCGGTGAGCCACCGGCCATGAGGTGGTCGCTCATGTACGTGGCGATCTTTCGCATCGGCTCGGAGAGGGTCATGATCAGAGGATGCGCCGACGGGGTGGCGGTCGAGGCAGAGGCCGGCTTGCAGACCGGGGAATCGGCTGCGGTATTGCCTGGCGCCGGGTGGCAGGTGGGAGCGGCGGCGGTCGCTGGTGCACTGGCGGCTTCCTCCGGCTCCTCCGGCGGCAGACAGAGAGGCGTGGCGGACTGAGGACTCGTCGCCGCCTCGGCCTGGCCGGCTGGCCGGCAGATGGGCGATGCGGCCTCGACCGCGTTCGCGACCCCGGAGGTCGTCGCCGAGGCGTCTGTCGCTTCCGAGGGCCGGCAGATCGGGGCCGAGGCTTCGGTGGCGGCCGCCTCCGACGGCCGGCAGATCGGCGCGGATGCGTCCGTGGCCTCCGGCTCGGCGGTCGGGGCGCAGCAGGGTGCCGGCGTGTGTGCTGACCCCGTCGCTGTGGCGGCCTCATCCGGGATGGGCCGCACGGCGGCACGCAGCCCTCCGAGAAGGGCCAGACTGGCGATTGCGGCGATCGCGAGGGGAAGAATCGGTACGGAGCGCTTCTGTCTTGCCATCTGTCGTCCTCCAGTCTCGATGAAGATAATCCCTGCATCCCGGTGCAGGGTCAAGGGGGGCGCCGGACTGGCCTGGAGGTTCTCGATCCCCGAGGTGCCGGAGGGCGAATTCTCCGGCACCGGCACGGCGATCTCGCCGCTGCGGCCTTCCCGGCAGACTGTTCAGCCCCGCGCCGGCGTACGGAGTGGGCTCCTGGCTGGCTGATGAGCAAGGTCCGTCGGCGACGCCTTATAATGCCGCTCTCACCATTCCCCGGGGTCGCCACTGGTTGCCCGTCGGTGCCACCGGGATGGAGACCCGAGGGAGGACCGTCCGCCGATGCGACCCATCCAGCCAGTCAGCCTGCTCCCCGGCGTCGACCCGGAAACGTTGCCTGCGCCGGGGGTGACGCGCGACCCATCGTCCGCCGAGGGGCGCATCCTGTCGGGCCGGGCGCTGATCGTCTGGGATGAGGCGCGCCCGGGGCAGAAGCGGGACGCCATCGACACGGACCAGATCACGCCGGCGGCGGACTGTGTCTCGGAGAGCCTCGACACACTGGACGAGCGCTGGAAGGCCGGCGCCTTTCGCTTCCTGATCCCCGATTTCCGCGCCCGGGTTCATGCCGGCGAGACCTTTCTCATCGCCGGGGACCGCTTCGCCATCGGCTCGTCCCGGGAGATGTCGCCGGCCGGGCTCAAGGCCGTGGCCGAGGAGGTCGGTCTGGAGCTGGTCGTGGTGTGCGGGAAGAACATGGGAGACATCTTCCGGCGCAACGCCATCAATCTCGGTCTGCATGTGGTCCAGAGTCCGGAAGCGGTGGCCGACGCGGCCGATGGGGATGCGTTCCGCTTCGACACCGCCTCGCGACAGCTCGTCAATGTCACCCGGTCGAAGACCTACACGCCGCTGCCCCTCAGTGCCAAGGAGGAGGAGATCCGCCGGGATGGCGGGATCTTCGTGCTCGGCCGGCGGCACTTCGCCGGGTCGGTGCGGACCAAGCCGGAGGTCCATTTCCCGGATCCTGATACGGCCCGCGGCCTGACCACCGCCGAGCAGATCGTCTGGGCCCATCGCGTCGATCGCACCACAAGGGTCCGTCCCGGCGAGACACTGCGCGTCTACGCCGACCTGCTGCCCGCCTCGGACGGCACCGGCCCGTTCGCCATCTACACCTTCAACCAGATCACCGGCGGGTCGACGATCCATCCCCGCCAGGCGGCCTTCGCCAGCGACCACTTCGTCTTCACCGGCAAGCAGGCCGACGAGAACCAGACCGGCATCTCCCGCGACTTCGCGCGGCATCATGGCATCGGCGCGCCATACTTCGCCCGACCCGGGGACGGCATCTTCCACTTCTACTTTCCCGAGCAGGGGCTGATCGTCCCCGGCGGGTTCTATCCCGGCGCCGACTCCCACAGCCGGGCCTACGGTGCCTATGGAGCGGTGGGCATCGGTGTCGGCAGCACCACCCTGGGGTTCGGCTGGGCCACCGGCTCGGTCTACTTCACGCCGACCGACCAGCGCCGGGTGACGTTCACCGGCAAGCTTCAGCCGTGGGTGAACGGCAAGGACATCGTGCTGGAGTTGCTGCGCCGCTGGGGCGAGAAGCAGGCCCAGGGGATGGGGGTCGAATTCGTGGACGCCGACCGGCAACTCTCCATGCCGTATCGCAACACCATCGCCAACATGATGGCGGAGGCCGAGGCTCAGAACGGCCTCTTCGCCCAGGATGCGACCACCACCGCCTGGTTCGAATCCCGCGGCATCGAGCTGCCGTATCCGCCCCTCGCACCGGGGGCGGAGGCGCGCTACGCGATCGACGAGACATTCGATCTGGGCGACGTGGTGCCGATGGTGGCCCGCCCGTTCAGTCCGGGCAACGCGGTGCCCGCCAGCGAGGTGGCGTCGGAGAAGATCCGCTTCGACAAGGCGATGATCGGCTCGTGCACCAACGGCAGCTACGAGGACCTCCTCGGTGCCGCCCTGGTGCTCGATGCGGCCGGCGCCGCCGGCCACGCGTCGGCCCCGCCGGAGCGGCCGTTCGTGGTCTTTCCGGGCAGTGGAGCGGTGCGCGAGGCGATCCGGCGCGCCGAGCCGCGTCTGGGCGGCCGCTCCATCGCCGACGTGTTCGAGGCCGCCGGCGCGCAGATCCGCAGCTCCTGGTGCGGGCCCTGCTTCGGCCAGGGTCCGGACGCCCTCACCGAGGGGCAGGTGGCGATCACCAGCTTCAACCGCAACTGGCAGAACCGCATGGGCGTCGGCGGGCGCGGCTACCTGGCCAGCCCGCAGGTGGTCGCCGCCTCGGCCCTGGCCGGTCACATCGCCTCACCGGACGATCTGGGCCTGACCTGGGAGCCGGAACGGTTTGCGGTATAGCGTCTTGCCGATCAGCGGCCGGCCGAAGACCGGTCCGCTGCGTCGGCTTGTGTACGCCCAGCATGGGCGCGAACTCATGGGGTTCAAGTCCCCTGTGTGTGA
>JBHHZI010000003.1:0-65082 GCA_046757965.1 Acidobacteriota bacterium
GGTCTTTCACGCGAGGACGTCACGATGGCCAATCACAAGTCCGCCCTGAAGGCGAGCCGGCAGGCGGTTCGGCGTCGCCTGCGCAACCGCCAGCATCGTTCCACCCTGCGCACGGAGGTCAAGAAGATCCGCGGCGTCATCGCATCCGGAGATGGTGAGGCGGCAGCGCGCCTTCTCGGCCCGACCCTCGCCCTGCTCGATCACACCTCGCGCATCGGCGTCGTGCATCGCAACACCTCCGCCCGGACGAAGTCCCAGCTCACCCGACAGGTCAATCGGCTGACCGCCGGGTCGTGACTGGGTGACAACCGGACGGCCGGCCCGGGCCCAAGCCGGGCCGGGGAATCAGTGTAACGATCGTTCCCCGTCCGGATCCGCAAGGGCCGCTCGCGCGGCCGCCAGGCGGGCCACCGGCACGCGGTAGGGCGAGCACGACACGTAATCCAGACCGACCCCATCGAAGAACTCGATGGACGCGGGATCCCCCCCGTGTTCTCCGCAGATGCCCAGCTTCAGGTCGGGTCGCGCGCGTCGGCCGGCGTCGGCGGCCATGCGAACGAGTTGCCCGATCCCCTCCCTGTCGAGAGATCGGAACGGGTCCGCCGGCAGGATCCCCTCCTCCAGATACCCGGGCAGGAAGCTGCCGACATCGTCCCGGGAGAAGCCAAATCCCATCTGGGTGAGATCGTTGGTGCCGAACGAGAAGAACTGG
Organism: Acidobacteriota bacterium; assembly: GCA_046757965.1. Taxonomy (GTDB): domain Bacteria; phylum Acidobacteriota; class Polarisedimenticolia; order SMYD01; family SMYD01; genus JBHHZI01. The sequence goes on from JBHHZI010000003.1 coordinate 713, forward strand.
GCCTCGGTGGCGATGCGATCCGCCACCAGGCAGGCCCTGGGCACCTCGATCATCGTCCCGACCGTGTAGTCCACGCGCTGGCCGGACCGCTCCATCACCTCATCGGCTCTGGCGACGACCTGCTTGCGAGTCCGCTGAATCTCCTGGAACGACCCGACGAGAGGGATCATGATCTCCGGCCGGACATCGACGCGCTCCTCCGCAAGATGGCAGGCCGCCTCGAAGATCGCCTGGACCTGGACATCGTAGATCTCCGGATGTGAGAGGCCCAGACGACATCCCCGATGCCCGAGCATCGGGTTCATCTCGGTCAGCGCCTCGATGGTCTCGGCCAGGCGCTCCACCGTCACGTCCAGTTCACGCGCCACGGCCTCCGTCTCCGCCCGGGCCCGGGGAAGAAACTCGTGAAGAGGCGGGTCGAGAAGCCGGATGGTGACCGGCAGACCCTCCATGGCGCGGAAGATGCCGGCGAAATCCTCACGCTGCAGAGGCAGGATGCGGGCCAGCGTCGCCTGCCGGGCCTCACGACCGTCGGCCAGGATCATCGCCCTCACCGCGCGGATCCGCTCGGGGTCGAAGAACATGTGCTCGGTGCGGCACAGCCCGATCCCTTCCGCTCCAAAGAGGCGGGCCACTCGCGCATCTTCCGGTTCGTCCGCGTTCGCTCGCACGCCCAGCCGCTTGAATTCCCCGGCCCACCCGAGAAGTCGGAAGAACAGCCGATGAACCTCGGAGTGATCGGCGGAGAGCGTGCCATCCACGACGACCCGCACGATATCGGACGGATGCGTGGAGATCTGTCCGAGGATCAACTCGCCGGTGGACCCGTCGATGGAGACCCAGTCGCCCTGGCGAATGATCCGATCCCTCACGCGGATCTGCTTGGTCCGCGGGTCGATCACCAGGTCCCCGCAGCCGACGACACACGATTTTCCGCGACCGCGCGCCACCACGGCCGCATGCGACGTCATGCCGCCCCGGGCGGTCAGGATGCCCTCGGCGGCCTCCATCCCCTCGATATCCTCCGGGGATGTCTCCGTCCTGACGAGGATCACCTTCTGTCCCTCGTTCCGGACCATGTCGACCGCCTTCTCGGCCGACAGGACCACCCGGCCGCAGGCTGCACCGGGACCGGCGGGAAGACCGCTTGCCACGACGCGCCCCTCGGCCAGCGCCTCGGCCTTGGCCTGCGGCGGAAAGACCGGCGCGAGCAGTTGGACGAGCTGGTCGGGCGCGACGTTGCGCAGCGCCTGCGCCTTGCCGATCCGCCCCTCATCGACCATCTCCACGGCGATGCGAACGGCGGCCAGACCGGTGCGCTTGCCTGTGCGGGTCTGCAGCATGTAGAGCTTGCGGTGCTCGATGGTGAACTCGATGTCCTGCATGTCGTGATAATGGCGCTCCAGTCGATCGGCGATATCCACCAGCCGGGACCAGACGTCGGGCATGGCGCACTCCAGCGACCTGTCATCGACTCCGGGCTCCACTCCTTCCCGGTTGATCGGCCGGGGGGTCCGGATACCGGCAACGACGTCCTCTCCCTGGGCATTGGGCAACCACTCGCCGTAGAAGCGCTTCTCTCCGGTGGATGGATCTCGTGTGAAGGCCACGCCGGTGGCACAGTCCTCGCCGAGATTGCCGAACACCATGGACTGGACGTTCACGGCGGTACCCAGATCCGCCGGGATCCCGTGGATCCGGCGATAGGACACGGCACGCTTGTTGTTCCACGAGGAAAACACCGCCTCGATGGCGCCGAAGAGCTGCTGCTGTGGGTCCTCCGGAAATGGCTGCCCGGCCTCCCGGGCAACCAGATCCTGGTAGATCCTGACCAGCTCGGCCCAGTCCCGGGCCTGCAGCTCGGTGTCGTCGGTCAGATGCCGCGAGGCCTTCATCTCGGCAAGCACCGTCTCGAACAACTCGGCCGGCAGACCGAGCACCACGTTGCCGTACATCTGGATGAATCGACGGCGGCAATCCTGGGCGAAGCGCTCATCACCCGAGACCCGCGCCAGGGCTCTCACGGTGCTGTCATTGAGCCCGAGATTGAGAACCGTGTCCATCATGCCCGGCATCGAGATCGCCGCGCCCGACCTCACCGAGATCAGCAACGGCTTCTCCTTGTCACCGAATCGCTTGCCGGTGACCTCTTCCAGCCGTGCCAGCGCCTCGTTCACCTGTTGCGCCAGCCCATCCGGCAGTCGTTCCCCCTGATCGAGGAATTCCCGACACGCCGCTGCGGAGATGGTGAAGCCCGGAGGAATCGGCAATCCCAGATTGGTCATCTCCGCGAGATTCGCGCCCTTCCCTCCCAGTTCCTCTCGCATCGACGCATCGCCTTCCGCGACGCCCTCGCCGAAGGAATAGACGACCTTCTTCACGACGTGCCCTCCACAACGATCTCGGCAAAATCGGCTCGTCCAGCGTACAGTCCCGCCACCGACGCCAGCAGACCCAGACGGTTCCGCCGGCGATCGGGGTCCTCGGTGAGGACCATCACCCCATCGAAGAATCGATCCACCTGGGGCCGGAGCGATGCGATGGCTGCCAGCGCCGCCCGCTCGTCGCGCGCGGCGTCCGCTCGCCGGACCCGGTCCGCCGCCGCCACCGCAGCGGCATGAAGCTCCTTCTCCACGTCCGCGTCGAGCAATGACTCATCCACCGTCGCCGCGGGAACATCGGTGCCGGCGGCCCTCGCCTGTTCCAGGATGTTCCGTATGCGCTTGGATGCCGCGGCGAGCGCCTCGAAATCGTCCTCCCCGCGGATCGATGTCAGGGCCTCGAGACGGGCCGCGGCGTGGCATGGCACCTCCCAGCCGGCAGCGATGACGGCGGCGATCGAGTCATACCGGTGGCCCCGCTGCTCGAACAGGAACCGGAGACGGCCCTCGATGAAGTTCAGCACACGCTCTCGCAGGACCGCCGGCTCCACCTTCCAGGGCACCGCGTCGCCGTGGCCGGCCAGCGCGGCATCCACCGCGTCAGCCACGGAGATCTCGACCGGCTGCTCCACCAGGATACGCACCAGGCCGAGAGCGGCTCGCCGGAGAGCAAAAGGATCCCGTGACCCCTTCGGCACGACGCCGACGCCCATGAGGCCCACGAGATTGTCGAGACGATCCGCCACCGAGAGAAGGCCACCTGTGACCTCCCGGGGCAGAGGCTCATCGATCCCCTCCGGCCGGTACTGATCGTAGACGGCTCGCCAGACCGGCCCCGGTTCGTCATCCTCGCGGGCGTAGAGCCCGCCGACGATGCCCTGCAGCTCGGGAAACTCGTTCTCCATCAGCGTGGTGAGATCACACTTCGAGAGCAGAGCCGCCCGCGCCGCCTGACCCACCTGCTCCTTGGAGAGGCCGACCTGCTCGCCAAGCCAAGACACCAGGCGAGCGAGACGCCTGGTCTTGTCCGCGTACGATCCCAGCTCGGCGTGGAAGCGCGTCCGTTCCAGCAGTTCCTGCCGATTCGCCAGCGGTTGCTTCCGGTCCTCGTCGTAGAAGAAGCGGGCATCGCTCAGGCGCCCCTCGATCACACGTTCGTATCCCCGGCCGATGGCGCCGGTCGTGTCATCCGGTGTGTTCACGACGGCGACGAATCGGCCACGCAGGTCACCGGTGGGACCGGCGACGGAGAAACAGCGCTGGTGGTGGCGCAGCGTCGTGGTGAGAACCTCCGACGGCAGCTCGAGAAAGTGCTCGGGAATGGTACCCGGCAGGCAGCCGGGATACTCGACCAGATTCGTGACAATGCCCACGAGACCGGGATCGCTGACCACGTGGCCACCGACAGCCTCGGCCGTGGCCGTGATCGCCTCCTGGATACGGGCCCGGCGGGCGTCGCAATCCGGCCAGACCTCCGCGTCTTGCAGACGGGACACGTATTCCGCCGGACTGGCGAGCGACACGGGGGAATGGCTCGACCCCCGGCGGGGTTGCGATACGCGGCCGGCCATCACACCTGCGACCTGCACACAGACCACATCCTCGCCATGCAGGACCACGAGCCACCGGATCGGGCGCACGAACTCCAGTCCGCCCTCTCCCCAGGCCATCGTCTTCGCAAAGCTCAGCGACAGGATCGTCGACGGCAGCCCCTCGGCAAGGATCTCCGCCGCCGTTCGGCCCCGGTCCAGCTTTCGCACGGCGAGGACCGGGCCTCTCGGTCCATCGACGGTGAGCAGATCCTCCACGGCCACCCCGTGACCTGCGGCAAAACCGATCGCCGCCGGGGTCGGTCCGCCGTCAGCGTCGAAGGATGCGGAGACGGGCGGCCCGGTGATCTCCTGGGTCCGCTCCTCCTGCCGCCGGGAAACGCCGTGAACCACCACCGCCATGCGGCGGGGGGTGGCAAAGCTGCGGCAAGACGCCGCATCGGCGTCCCCCACCAGACGGGCATCCACGAGCAGTGCCACCACCGCCGATGCGAGATCGTCGCGGCCTCGGTCCAGCATCCGGTCGGGAATCTCCTCGCACCCGACCTCGACGAGAAGCGGGGCGCTGTCAGGCTTGGTCACGACGAGGACCCCCTGCCGGTTGCCCTCGCTGGCTCGTCTGCTGCCAGGATCCGGCCCGCCTCGTCGGAGGGCAGCAGCGGGTATCCATCGGCGGCTCGCTGCTCGAGCCATCGAGAGGCCGCGGCGCACGCGAGCCGGCGAATTCGGCCGATGTAGGCCGGTCTCTCGGTCACCGAGATGGCGCTGCGAGCATCGAGCATGTTGAAGACGTGCGAGCAGCGCAGGGCGTTCTCGTAGGCGGGCAGGACGAGGCCCGCCTCGAGGGTCCGGATCGATTCGCTCTCGTGCCGCGTGAACAGATCGTGGAGCAGTGCCGTGTCGGCAGTCTCGAATGCATAGGCGGACTGCTCGAACTCGTCGCGCTTGCGAACCTGGCCGTAGGTGAGATTCTCGTTCCATCGGAGATCGAACACGTTGTCGATACCCGACAGATACATGGCGATGCGTTCGACACCGTAGGTGATCTCGACCGGTATCGGCCTCAGTTCCGTCCCTCCGACCTGCTGGAAGTAAGTGAACTGGGTGATCTCCATGCCGTCGAGAAGCACCTGCCATCCCACCCCGGCAGCGCCGAGAGTGGGCGATTCCCAGTTGTCTTCCTCGAACCGGATCTCGTGCTGTCCGGCCACGACACCGAATGCCGCGAGCGATTCGAGATAGGTATCCTGGACGTCTTCGGGACTCGGCTTGAGCACCACCTGGAACTGGTAGTGCTTGTACAGCCGGTACGGGTTGTCACCGTAGCGCCCGTCCACGGGGCGGCGGGACGGCTCGCAGTAGGCCACCCGCCAAGGCTCGGGGCCCAGCGCCCGGAAAAACGTGTCCGGGTTCATGGTGCCGGCCCCGACCTCGAGGTCGTAGGGCATCTGCAGGGCACAGCCGCGATCGGACCAGAAACGCATCAGCGCCAGCAGAAGTTCCTGGAAAGTCATGCCGGCACTCCGGCCCGGGACCGGCCCGGAACCAGGGCGGCGGCCGTCCGGAACGGGCGATCGGTCAGGGTGAGGTACTGGTTCGAGGCGAACGTCCCGATGTCGCGCAGCGCCTGCACCCGTGTGGAACCATCGAGAGCTCGCCGCGGCGGCAGGGCGATGAATCGTTCGATGGCCGTCAATGCCGACGGCGAGAGCCTCCGGCGTGTGCCGGCCGGGGCAGGGCAACAGGCTGGACAGACGACCTCACCCTGATCCGTGGCGACCGCCCCGACCCGTGCCAGCGAGCCCGAGCAGCGCGCACATCGCCGCAGGTCCGGCAGCAGTCCGGCGAGCTTAAGCGTCCAGATATCGAAGTAGCGGCAGACGCCGTACGCCTCGACCTGTGCCTCCAGGGCATCGCAGGTCGACTGTACGAGCCGGTACAGATGATCGTCCGCATCGCCCTCTCGTGAGAAGGCCTGTAACACCTCGGAGATGTATGCGGCGGCATAAAACGCCGGGACGTCGGAGCCGCCACCTGGCGTCGCCCGGAGCGGCGTGCAACGCTCGAGACGGCCCAGGTCGCGGCCTGTCCGCTGCCGGAAGCGGACCTCGACCTCGGCGAGCATGGACAGCGCTCCGCCGAACCGCTTGCGAGACGACGACGCCTGCGGCGCCACACCGCGCAGCTTGCCGGCCGCGCGTGAAAAGAGCGTGACGATGCGGTCGGCCTCGCCCAGCGCGTGGGTTCTGAGCACGAATGCCGTGGTCTCCACGAATCGCATGGACGTGGCCATCAGGTCAGCACCAGCCGGGTGGCGAGCTGAAAGAACACCAGGGTGGCCAGTATATCGACGGATGTGGTGATGAACGGACCGGTGGCCACCGCAGGGTCGACGCCCATGCGGCGCAGCACCATCGGCACCAGGGAACCGATGGTGGCAGCGATGAGCATCGAGCACAACAGCGAGAAACCGACCAGGGCGCCGAGATCCGAGGGAATATCGAGAACCAGCCAGCTGGTCAGCGCCAGCAGACCGCCATACAGCAGTCCCAGGATCAGCGCGATGCGCACCTCGCGGAACAGCACGGCCCACATCTCCCGGACCTCGATCCGGCCCGTGGCCAGCCCACGGACGATGGTCGTGGAGCACTGGGTGCCGATGTTGCCCCCCATGCCGAGGATCACCGGGATGAACCCGGCCAGAACCACCATCTGCGCCAGCACTCCCTGGAAGTGATTGATCACCCGGGACGCCAGCAGCCCGCCGAAGAACGCGGCAAGAAGCCACGGAATGCGCAGCACCACGGCCCGGAGGATCGACTTCGAGATCCGTTCATCCTCGGAGGTTCCCGCCAGACGGTACACGTCCTCGGTCGCCTCCTCCTTGAGCACATCGATGACCTCATCGATGGCGATCACACCGACCAGCCGGTGCTGATCGTCCACCACCGGCACGGCCAGGAAATCGTACCGGGAGACGACCCGCGCGACCTCCTCCTGATCCGTCTCGGCCGTCACCGACACGATGTCGGTCGCCATGAATTCACGCACCGGTGTATCGCGCGCCGCCAGGAGCAACTGACGCAACGACAGGACACCGACCAGGTGGCGGCGCTGGTCGAGCACGTAGACATAGAACGGCACCTCCACGTCGTCGCCCCGCGACTGGAGGGCCGTGACCGCTTCACCGGCGGTCAGGGTCTCCTGCACCGCAAAGAACGCCGGGCTCATGATCCGGCCGGCCGTCTCTTCGCCGTACTCGAGGAGGTAGCGCACCTCGCGCGCCTCGCGTCCCTGCATCGATTCCAGCAGGCTCTCCCGCTGGTCCTCGGTCCTCTCCGAGAGGAACTCCGCGGCGTCGTCCGGCGTCATCGCCTTGAGCACGGTGACCTGGACCGGTGGCTGGAGATGCTCGAGATAGGCCAGCCCGGGTTCGACGTGAAACTCGGGGAGGATCGCCGCAGCGAGCCCCGGATCGCGGCCGGCCACCGCCTGGAACACGGCCGGCTTCTCCCGCTCGGTCAGTTCCTTGAAGAGTGCGGGAACGTCCCCCGGGCGGATCTTGGACAGCAGATTGACGATGTTCCCGGCGGCGTTCCGGCGCAGGAGCTTGCGGAGCGACTCGACGAGAACCGTTCGGGAATGGCGCGGTGGTATGGCCACGGACCTGTCATCCTGCTGGTGTGCTCCGGAAGCAAGAAGCGACCGGAGATCGGCTCCGGCGGCGAGCGGGAAATCTTAACACAATGGATCGGGTCAGGCGCCCGGATCTGCTGCCCTGATGCGTAGATCCCGCCGGACCAGCAGGGTCAGGTGCCGCCCGTCGGGCATCCGGTGACTCTCGAGACGATAGATGTCGTAGAGACCGGGCAGACGCGCCAGTTCCCGCTCGGATCGGTTATGGGGAACCCACGACAGATCGCCGCCTTGCTGGTCCAGCTTCACACCCCCGACGAGGATCACGCCAGGCCGGCGCCGGAAGACACTCTTCCCGTTGCCCTTCTCGTGTCCGGCCAGTCGTCCGGAGCCCAGCCTCCGGACCGGGGTCAGCGCGATCTCGCGATCGTTGAGCCCGAGCATGTCGATGGTCGGCAACCTCGATGTATACGGCAAGGCACCGGCAGGATTCACCGCCACCCACGTGCCGGGCGGTAGGTGCTGACGCAGCCAGCCGCCCACCATGCGCATGTCGCGTGTGTACCGGTTGCCTCCCTCCCACTCGCGTCTTGCAAAGACCCGTGATGGATGGAATGTCGAGAGTGCCAGGGTCACGATCAGGATGCCCATACCGACCCGCGACACCATCGTGGGCCCGTCCGGCTGACCCGGCGACCGGCCTCCAACCCGGTCCAGGCCCAGGCCCAGCGACTCGATCCGGGCCGCCCCGTCGGTGACGAGCAGGTACAGGTACGGCAGAACAGGGATCAGGAAACGATAGGCCGGAAAGACGTCGCCACCCACCGCCGTCACATACACGACGTACCCCGAGCAGAGCAGCGCGGCGTAGCTACGCGTCCAGCCGGCGCGACGACCGGGCAGGACGGCGAAGACGAGGAGCCACAACGGTCTCCCGGTGCCGTAGCCGGTGAATTTCCTGATGTAGCCGAACCCTCGGGTCAGCGAGTCGGCCGGCCCCCCGACCTTGGCGTGAAAGGTGTTCGGCAGCAGATCTCCGTAGTACCAGACAGTCCAGGCGCCGTAGGCGCCGACCAGCCCGCAGAACAGCATCGCCGCGGCCAGGTCCCCGCGGCTCACCATCGGGAGACGTCGCCGGATTCTCGCGCCGACCAGATGAGCCACCGTCAACCCGGCTATGAGCATGCCCTCGGGGCGGGTCAGACACGCCAGGGCGAGCAACAGGGCGGCCCGCCGGGGGAACGGCTGCTCGGGCCCCCGGTGCAGGTAGATCAGACCCGCCGCAAGAATCCACAGTGTGAACAGGCCGGTCTCCAGCCCGCGGATCGACCAGACCACGAAGCCCATGTTGGAGACGAGCAGGATGCCGGCGAGGTGGGCAGCCAGACGACCTGGGGCGACGACACGCATCGACCACCAGACGGTCAGCCCCACGGTGGTCAGTCCGGCCAGAAATCCCACCGTGACGGACAGCAGCACGGGCGATATGCCGGCCGCGATCCCCGCGGCGGCGAGCAGCACCCAGAGGAAGTTCGTGTAACCCTGGACGGCTTCCCCGGGGTTGTACACCAGCCCGTTGCCGGCAACAAGATTGGCCGCGTAGCGGAAGGAGATGTAGGCGTCGTCGATCACCTCCACGCCGGAGGAGACGAACATGGCCGCGAAGCCGACGAACAGACCGGCCACCACGACCAGGGCCACCGCGACATGTGTCCGGGAAGACGTCATCTCCCGCATGGTACCTGGCGTCGTGCGCGTCCCGGCATCGGTGCCGCTGGTATACTCATGATGTGCGACACCACGATGCCTCCGTTTTCACTGGATGCGGGCCTGCCACAGCGCGGTGTTCTCGACACCGGTCAACCGTACGGGCACGCTCATCCATTCCGGCCAGGCGGTCATGGCCACGCTGACGGTGCCGCGCGCCGCGGCACGCGCCGCCCGCGGTCCCCGCCACGACCGCCGGCGCCAGGCTCGTCGCGTCATCGACGCGCTGCGCGAGACGTATCCCGACGCTGACTGCGCTCTCGTCCATCGCAGTGCGTGGCAGCTTCTCGTGGCCACGATTCTCTCGGCCCAGTGCACGGACAGACGTGTCAACCAGGTGACCGGCCCTCTGTTCCGCCGCTTCCGATCCATCCGGAGCTTCGCGGCAGCCGACGTGAGTGAGATCGAGACACTCATCCGTTCCACGGGATTCTTTCGCAACAAGGCGCGGGCCATCCGGGATGCGGCCCGGTCCATCATCGCCGACCACAACGGCCGCGTGCCCCGGGAGATGGACGACCTCATCGCCCTGCCTGGTGTGGGACGCAAGACGGCCCACGTGGTGCGCGGCACATGGTTCCATCTGCCCGCCATCACGGTGGACACCCATGTCGGTCGCCTGTCTCGCCGACTCGGGCTCACCGCCGAGACCGACCCGGTCAAGGTGGAGCACAACCTCGCGGAGGTCTGGCCGGAAGCCGACCGGACCTTCTCATCCCACGCGCTCATCTGGCACGGTCGCCAGATCTGCGCCGCCCGTCGGCCCGCCTGTGGCGTCTGCTCGATGAGCGGCTTCTGCCCCTCGGCGTCCCATTACCTCGCCGCCTCGTGACGGCGCGGGAAGGGTCAACAGGGCGACCAGCGACTCACCGGCCCGCTGCGGGGTGCTCCGCGCCTGCCAGGGGTGCTCCCGGCGCCGGGGAGACCGCCGCAGACGGAATCGCCGGGGAGACCGCCGCAGACGGAATCGCCGCGGAGACCGATCCCAGGGACGGCAACTTGGCGACCTTGACGCTGCTTCCCTTCTGCTTCAGAACCGGCAGCGGCACGGCCTTGCCTCCCGCGTAGATCGGATGACGGCCCTTGGTCTTGAACCAGTCCACCGTGGAGGCCGTCTGGAAGAGTTCCTCCACGATCTGACGCCAGCCGACACCGGTGTTGTAGGCGCAGAAGCTGACCTCGCCAACCTGTGTCCCATAGGGAATGATGCACATCTCGGTGCGGCGGAAGTCGTAGTTGAAGAGGTCCTGGAACCACATTCCGGCGACCATGATGACTCGCCATTCGTAGCGGAAGGTCTCCGCAACACCCATCTTGCGTCCCAGGTGCCCGTCGATCGCCTTGAACAGGTCCCGGAAGCGCAACGATGAGGGCGCCTCCTTCCACCTGAAGTTTCTCAGCATGGCCGCCGCGAACTGAGCCGTGGTGGCCTTCTTCCCCCGCGCTGCATCGTTGATGGCCTTGACATCCTCGAGGAGCTGATCCACGTTGAGAATCTGCGGGATCGGCACCCATTCCTTCGTCCTCTCGTTGATGAGAAGCATCGTGCCGATGCCACAGTTCGGGTGGCATCCACACTTCATCGATCCCCAGTCCGCGTCAGGTCCGGAGAGGAGGTCCTTGAGGTCCGAGAATGGCCCGGAAGCCGACAGCGGGAACCAGTCCCGCATCGGATCCAGCTTGCCGAGCTGAGTCTGCATGTCGCGCGCCAGGTGCGACAGCGTGTAGCGCTGGCGCTTCCGGGTCTCGTCATCGATCTCCTCATCCCGCCCGGTGAACGAGACGGGCTGGAAGGCGACCGCGTTGACCTTGTGGAGATTGTCGATCATGAACCGCACGATGTCGCCAACCTGATGATTGTTGATGGTGTTGACGATGGTCGTGACCAGTGTCACGTCGATCCCCGCCGCGTGTAGATTGTCGATGGCCTGCTGCTTCACATCGAAGAGATTGCCAACGCCCCGGTGTGCATGGTTCTCGTTGTTCACGCCGTCGAACTGGAGATAGGCGAGTCTGAGCCCGGCCTTGGCCGCTGCTGTCGCGAAGTCGCGATCCTGGGCGAACCGGATGCCGTTGGTGGCCGCCTGCACCGAGTCGTACCCCACCTCGCGGGCGTAGGCCACGGCGCGCAGGAAATGGGGTGAGATGGACGGCTCACCGCCGGAGAACTGCACCGACATCTGGCGCCTTGGCTTGACATTGATGGAGTTGTCGAGAATCTCCTTGATCTCCGACCAGTCGAGCTCGTGCACGTATCCGACCTGATTCGCATCCATGAAGCATGGATTGCACATCATGTTGCACCGGTTGGTCAGGTCGACCGTCAGGACCGCTCCGCGCCCGTACTTGATGGTGGACGTCCCGTGATCGTGTATATCGTCCGGGACCATCCGGAAGTCCCTGCCCGGAAAGAGCTTCTCCATGCGATCCAGGAACTTCGCGTCGATGGCCATGAGATCCTCGTAATGGCCGTGCTTGGGACAGTCCTTCACCATCCAGATCTCGTCGCCACGTTGCACGATCTGCGCCTTGATCTCGCCGGGGTTGCCGTCGATCAGGACGCGGTAGTCCACCTCGCGAGAGAGAATGGCCTCCCGCGTCTCCACCACACACCCCGGGCACAGGGAATCGGTCTGCCGGGGAAAACCGAGGATGGGCGACGTCTTGTCCGACGATTTCATCAGCGGAGCAGGCGCCCACCCTGGCTGGAAGGCGCGCGAGGCGGCCACACGGTCCACCGTGCGGAACCCCTTCCATGCGACATTTGCCAGCGACGTCAGACCTTGTCCGAACACCGTCGACATTCTCTCCATTTCATCGCCTCCTGCGGATAACGGATTCATCGACGACCCGACGAGTTCGGGGATGGCATCGGACGTCGGGTGAAGGAACTCGCCTGGCATTCACGGGCGGATGCGGACTCAGCACCGGCGCCAACACCAGAACCGGCGTCACGTTACCCGATCTCGTCAATAGTGGCAATCAGTTGAACAAGGTATCCGGGCCCGCCCGGGGGTCGCCCTCCAGGACTCGCATGAGCGCGGGTTCGCGGTGCTGGCGCGGACCTGAAGTGGCCGCCAGCAACGCCTTACGCAGCGCAGGATCCCGGGCGCAGAGGCCGTCGACATACACGCGGGCCGCCGCCTCACCGTCCCCGGAGAGCAGATCCGCCGCCCCCCGGATCAGGCTGGGAACGATCCCCGACCTGAGCGCGGCGGCCCGGTCCAGCAGCGCGCGACCTCGCCGCGCATCACCCGGCCCGGCCAGGAGCAGTCGCCCGAGACGCTCGCGCGCCGCGACCCCTCCGGCACTGCGCTCGGACGTGGCATCGAGACCGGCCACATACACCTCCAGCCAGGGACGTGCCTCGTGGGCACGCCCGAGTGCCGACAAGGCCCGGGCGATGTCGACCTCGATGGGCTCCGGCGGGCGAGCCGGCATCTGCGCGGCCCGTGTGAGGTCGGCAAGAGCTGCCTCGGGATCGCCCCCGGCCAGGCGCACCTGGCCCACGCCCATCAGCACCAGTGGCGTGTCGCCCAGCACCTGGCGAGCCTTCTCCCAGGCGCGTAGAGCCTCTCCATCCCGACCCAGGGCCTGCAGCGTCGATGCCCGGGCCATTAGGGAGGGGGCGTGCGCCGGATCGATCGCCAGCGCCCGGGTGTAGTGCGCCAGCGCAGCCGCGCGATCGTTGTGCAGCCGGCGTTGATTGCCGAGAACCCACCGGGCATCCGCATCGGGACCGTCGCGCAGCCGCCGGGCCGCCAGCGACGCGCCGGCGTCTACGGCACCCTGCCGGGCACACGAGACCGCCAGTGCCCGCAGGTCGTCCGGGGAGAGCCCCATCTGCGGGGCAAGCATGCCGGCCGCCCCGGCAGAGGCCGCGGTCAGCCGTGTCAGGACAGAGCGACCGGCGTTTTGCCCCATGGTCCGTGGCCCGCGGAACTCGATCGAGGCGTTGTCGTCGGTGTTCCACGGGCCAGGAGGCACGGCCCCCGCCACGGCAGCCGGCTCCGCCACCAGGAGATCCATCACACTGCAGGGGCCCGGAATCGATGCGCGCAGCAGATCCCGCCGGATTGTCGGCACCTGCCACGCCTGCTCGAGCCGGTGGGGGTTCCACCGGATCGGCTCGTCGGAGGCGAGGAGGAGCAGGTCCGACGGAACATCGGAACGAAACACCGCCACCTCGGGGAAGACCGACCGGAGCGTCCTCAGCAGCATCATGACCGCCTCGTCGTCGAGATCATAGGTTTGCAACCACTGGCAGAGAACGCCGCCCGGCTTCAGCCTGGATCTCATCAACATGAACGCCTCTCGCGTGAACAGCTTCGCCGGACCGGAGAGCCAGGCAGACGATGGCTCCGAGATGATCACGTCGAAGCGATGCCGTGTGCGTGCGAGGTAGGCGCGAGCATCGTCGATGAGAAGGGTCGTCCGGCGGTCGTCGAGGGGGTGTCCGTTGACCGACCGGAACCGCTCATACGCTTCCCGCATCGCCTCCTCGATCTCGACCACGACGAGCGAGGCAACCGGCTGGGTCAGCACGGATCCGGCGGTGACACCCGAGGCCAGGCCGATGATCAGCACATCCTCCCCTCTCGCCGGCACCGGACCGGAGCCGCCGAGAAGCAGCGGCAGCTGCCCCGACATCACCTGGGTCGCCATGTCTCCGACGCTGCTCGCATCGACCTTCCCGCCTGCGGTGATGAATCGGTTCCGGCTGCCGTCAGCCGCGACGGGCTCCTCATGCACCGCCACTGTCTCGGTGACGCCATCGCGGTAATAGAGAAGCGTCGTCAAGCGCCCCGCCGCGAGATCCGCCAGCGCCTGTCGCACGTCCACGTCGCCCTGCTGGATGTCGGCGCTCCAGAACGCGACACTCATGGACATCACGGTCCGGTTCCAGCCAGGCGTAGCCACCCACCAGATCAGACTGCCCACCACAGCCACGACCGGAACGAGCCACCGGTCGGCGGAGGGACCAGGCACGCTCCTGTGCAGGGCCAGCCCGGCGGCAGCGACCAGTGCACCTCCCGCCGCCACCGCCACGGCCCCGGGCAGCGTCAGTTGCGGGATGAGGACCAGGGCGGCGAGGAACGCCCCGAGAACGGCCCCCACCGTGTTGCCAGCGTAGAGGGCACCCACCTGATACGCCGTCCCGGTACGCCGATCGCCCGTGGCGAGGCGCACGACCAGCGGGAATCCGGCACCCAGCAACAGCGTGGCCGGCACCATGATGGCCGCCGCAAGCCACGCGGCACCGCCGATCGCCGGGCGTCCTCCGGACACCATCAGCTGATCCAGATAGAGCCCGGGCAGCCGGCCGTAGAGGCCCTGTCCCAGCAGGATGACCCCGCCCAGGAGGAGAAAGCACCAGGCCAGCGCCCGGCGCGGCGACCCGACCCAATCACCCACCGCCGCGCCGGCCACACCGCCGAGTCCGAGACCGGCGAGGAACACCACCAGGATGAGTGCGAACGCATACGCCGACGAGCCGAACACCAGGGCCAGGATGCGTGTCCAGGCCACCTGCAAGGTGAAGGCGATGAAGCCGCTCGCCGCATAGGCCACCACCGCGGCCACCGGCGCGGGCACAGCGTTCACGGCACCGGGTGGCTCGACCGGTGTGCCACCGCCCACCGCACGCGCCGGCCCCCACCGTACGAGCAGGGCGATCAGGCCGAGACCCATGCTCCCCACCGCGGCGGCACGCAGTGTGTTCGACAGGCCATAGGTGGGCAACAGGAAGAAGCCGGCCGCACCGGCGCCGATCACCGCTCCCAGCGTGTTGAGTCCGTAGAGCAGCCCGACGAAGGTTCCGGGTCGCCGTTGCCACGATTCCACCAGTCGCGCCAGGACCGGCAGCGTCCCCCCCATCGCCATGGTTGCCGGCACGAGGGTCAACCCGACCAGAATGAAGCGCAGCGGGCGCGCCGTGCCCCCTCCTGCCTCCGGACCCAGGACCAGGCTGGAGAGTGTGGCGGCGACGTCGATGAGCCACGGCACCGCCAGCGCGTAGATGCCGATGAAGATCTCCAGCAGGCCGTAGACCCGTACGGGATGCCAGCGGGCCACGCTCCCCCGGCTGAACAACCACGCCCCACCGCCGAGACCGGTCATGAACGCTGCCGTGACCGTGGCGACGCACAGACCCGTTCCGCCGAGGCGCAGGAACAGGAGACGGAACCAGACCAGCTCGTCGACCAGTCCCATCGCCCCGGAGGCCAGGAACAGCCCACCGAGCAGCGCGGCAAGGATGCCTCTCCGTGGCGTCACCGGTCGTGGAACCTGGACGGCGCCCTCCTGCGGGAGGGTGCCCGCGGCAACCGACCTCTTCCCGTGGGGTGGCCGGTCACGGCCGGTCCCAGATGCGCGCCGCGTTGTCGTGGAGAATGGCCGCCGACGCCTCTGGCGACAGATCGAGGTCGCGGAATGCCTTGATGTTCACCGCAGGCTCCGGAACACCCGGACCGGGCCAGTCGGTGCCGAACACCGCCTTCGCCGCCAGCTTCTCCAGCCGTGGGATCACACGAGGCAGCCGGTGCGGGGGGATGCCGGAGAGTTCCAGGTGGACGTTGGGATGACGCCGGGCGAGGAAGAAGCAGACCTCGTACCAGAGCGGCCGGCCTGCATGGGCCAGCAGGATGGTGAGGTCCGGATAATCGACGGCGACATCGTCGATACCCATCGGATCTCCGAACACGCTCCTCGCGCCTGGAAAGACGGAAGTTCCGGTGTGAATGGTCACGGGCATCTTCAGGTCCTGCGCCGCGCGGTAGATCTCCGCCAGCGCCGGCACCGGGCCGGACATGCCGGCTCCATCCCGGTACCCGTTCGCCGCCACGAGCTGATGGGGCGGATGAATCTTCAGAGCGCGGATGCCGAGATCGCGCAGCCGCCGCACATCGCCTGCCGGATCGGTGGTAAAACGGGGGTGCACGGAACCAAAGGCCAGCAGGCGGCCCGGGTCCTCGGCGCAGAAGCGGGCCGAGAATCGGTTGACCTCGTCGGTGAAGCCCATCAGGTCCGGACTGGTGTAGTTGATGATCCCGGCGCGCTCGACGCCGGCGGCGTCGAGACGGCGCAGAAAGGCCTGGGGGTCCTGTGAGAGAGCGATGAGATCATCGAAATCCGGCCGCCCCCGTCGCATGGCAGCCAGGACCGGCGGCTTCATTGCCGTGTACGGCTGGACGTGAACGTGTAGATCGATGACACCGGCCGCCATCAGTCCACCGGCCGCGGCCCGTCATCCGTCCAGCGGTAGAAACCTTCTCCCGTCTTCTTGCCGAGGTGCCCCGCTCGCACCTTGTCCCGCAGGATCGCCGGCGGTCTGAATCGCACCTCATCCAGCTCCCTCGCCAGCGTCTCGCTGATGCCCAGCCGGACGTCGAGACCGACGAGATCACTGAGCTTCAACGGACCCATCGGGTGGTTGTAACCCAGTTCCATGGCCCGGTCGATGTCCGCGACCGATGCGACGCCGGACTCGACCATCCGCATGGCCTCCAGGCCGATGATCAGCCCGAGACGCGACGTGGCGAAACCCGGCGAATCACGCACCACGATGGCCTCCTTGCCGAAACGCGCCACCAGCGCGCAGGCGGTGTCGGTCGTGGCGGCGGACGTCTGCTCGGCCACCACGATTTCCACGAGCCGCATGCGGTGAGGTGGATTGAAGAAATGAAGTCCGATGAACCGTTCCGGCGCGGGAACCGCACGGCTCATCGAGGACAGCGGCAGAGACGACGTGTTGGTCGCCACCAGCGCGGTGTCACCGACGAGTCCGCCGACCTCACTCAGGACGCGAATCTTCAGATCGAGGTCCTCCGGAACCGCCTCGATGATGAGGTCGGCACCGGGCACCCGCTCGGCAGGCTCGGTCCCGCCGCGCAGCCGTGACAGTGTGTCCCGGCGCTGGGCGTCGGTCACCTTCCCGAGTTCGACGCCGCGGGCGAGATGCGCCTCGACGCGGGCGAGCCCGGCCTGGACGGCCCCGGGATCGACATCCAGCAGAAAGACCTGGCAACCGGCGGCGGCAGCGACATGGGCGATGCCATGCCCCATCGTTCCCGCGCCGATGACAACAACGTCTCGAATCGCCTCGTCGTGCATATCGTGGCCTGGGATGGTCAGAGCATCTGGTCGAGATGGAGACATACAGCAGTGGGAGGGTATTCTAGCCGGATCACTCCCCGCCCGTCAGACGTGGCCGGGAATGGGCCTCCCGGCCTTGCCGCGTCCGGCAGACATGCCGTCCACCGGCCTGCACGGACTCCGGCCTGGAGCGGCTTGTTCCTGCTTTCTGCGTGTTGGTAACATCCCGCAGTCCCCCGGACCGCATCCGACAGGAGGGAAACATGGCGTCCAGCTTGAAAGAAGCACTGCCCCCGACGCGGCTGTTCATCGGCGGCCAGTGGCGGGATGCGGCGAACTCTGGAACCTTCGACACCATCAACCCGGCAACCGAGGAGGCCATCGTCTCGGTGGCCTCGGCGGAAACCGATGACGTCGACGCGGCCGTGCAGGCGGCCCGCGAGGCGTTTGATGCCGGCCCCTGGCCCCGTCTAGCCGCCCGGGAGAGGGGACGCATCCTGCATCGCCTCGCCGAGACGATGCGGGAGTGCGCCGATGCCTTCGCACTCTGCGAGACGGCTGACAACGGCAAGCCGATCTTCGAGTCGCGCCATATCGACATCCCGACCGCCGCGGACGTGCTCGAGTACTACGGCGGCTGGGCGGACAAGATTCACGGCGAGACCATCCCGGTCAGCGGCGACATCCTCAACTACACGCTCCGGGAACCGATCGGCGTGGTCGCGGCGATCGTGCCGTGGAACTTCCCCCTGCTGCTGGCCACGTGGAAGATCGGTCCGGCTCTGGTGGCGGGCAACACCATGATCATCAAACCGGCCTCCGTCACGCCGCTGACAGCCCTGAAGTTCGCCCAGATCTGCGAGGCGGTCGACCTGCCCCCTGGCGTCCTCAATGTCATCCCCGGTCCTGGCTCGCTCGTCGGCCAGGCGCTGGTCGAGCACCCCGGCGTCGACAAGATCGCCTTCACCGGAGAGACGCGCACGGGGCAGTCGATCCTGCGCGGCTCCGCGGCCACCATCAAGCGGGTGACGGTCGAGCTGGGCGGCAAGTCCCCCAACATCGTCTTCGCCGATGCCGATCTCGCGGCCGCGGCCAAGGGGGCGCTGCTCGGCATCTTCTACGGCAAGGGCGAGGTCTGTGCCGCCGGGTCGCGCCTCCTGGTCGAACGGTCGGCCCATGAGAACATCGTCGGCGCCATGGCCAGCCGGGCCGCGCGCATGGTGCCGGGTGATCCGATGGACCCCGCGACGCGTCTCGGGGCGATCGTGTCGAGGACCCAGATGGACACGGTGCTGGGGTACATCGCCAGGGCCAAGCAGGAAGGGGCCCGGCTCGTGAACGGCGGCCGGGCCGTCCAGGTCGACGGGCGGGGTTTCTTCATCGAGCCGACGATCTTCGACGGCGTCGAGCCGGCACACACCATCGCCCGCGAGGAGATCTTCGGTCCGGTTCTGGCCACCCTCGATTTCGACGACGAGGATGCCGCCATCGCCTGCGCCAACGACACGCCCTACGGCCTGGCCGCCGGTGTCTGGACCCGTGACGTGGGCCGTGCGCACCGGGTGGCGCGGCGCCTGAAGGCGGGGACGGTCTGGGTCAACACGTACAATCGATACGACCCGGCCTCGCCTTTCGGCGGCTACAAGGCCAGCGGTTTTGGCCGGGAACTGGGCGTGCACGCCCTCGCGAGCTACACCGAGGTCAAGAGCGTCTGGGTGGATCTGACCTGACGGGACCCCGGCGGTTCAGGAGCGGCTCCGGCTGCTCACGCCTGTGCCCACCAGGCGTTCAAGGGCGTGGGGCTGCTTGGGAATGGCGGCCGTGAGGACCGTCCGCCCGCCGGCGGTGACCTGGACATCGTCCTCGATCCGCACGCCGATCCCCCGGTACCGCGCAGGAATGTCTCGATCGTCCGGCGGAAAGTAAAGACCCGGTTCGATGGTGAGCACCATACCCGGACGCAGGCGGACATCCTTTCCGGAAGGCCCCACATCGTGGACATCGATACCCAGCCAGTGGCTGGTCCGGTGGAGCGAGTACCTGCGGTGACGACCGGATTCGAAGATCTCGGTGGCCGAACCTTGCATCAGACCCAGTCTCACCAGACCGGCGGCCAGCACGCGGCTGGCGACCTGATGAGGGTCCACGAAGCGCCGCCCCGGACGCACCGTGGCGATCGCCTCCTCCTGAGCGGCGAGAACCAGGTCATAGATATCCCGCTGTGCCGGGGTGAAGCGTCCGTTGACGGCCACCGTGCGCGTCACGTCCGCACTGTAGTAGTCGAACTCACACCCCGCGTCGATGAGCACGAGATCCCCGGACCGCATCCGCCGGCGATTGCGATCCGAGTGCAGGATGCACGCGTTGGGACCGGAGGCCACGATCGACGGGTACGCCGGGCCGGACGCTCCCTGGCGCAGGAACTCACCTTCCAGGACCGCCTCGATCTCGTACTCGAAACGCCCCGGGGCCACGACGCCCATGGCCAGGCGGTGAGCGTCGCACGTGATCCTCGCCGCGCGGCGAAGCGTGCGGAGCTCGCCGTCACCCTTGGTCAGGCGCATGGAGTGAATCAGCGAAGACAGCTCCGTCACCTCGAGACCGCGGCGACGCGAGCGGACGCGGCGCACCGACCGGCGCACGATCCGGTCGATCCGCCGGTGTCCGCCACCCGAGTAGTGCAGCGTCCTCGCGCCTGCCAGCAATTCCTCCAGCGTTGCGCCCAGCTCCTCGAGGGGGCGGCTCACGTCCGCACCGTAGATCTCGCGCGCCTCGTCCAGACCGGCCCGGGGTCCTTCCCACACCTCCCGGTCCGGGTCACGTGGACGGATGAACAGCCAGAATCGTCCGCGCCGCTCGCCGGGGGCGAGGACCGCGACCACCTCCGGTTCCGCCAGCCCCGTCAGGTAGAAGAAGTCGCTGTCCTGGCGAAACGGATAGCTGATGTCCCGCGAGTACGAGGCGACCGGTGCCGCGGTCAGGACGGCGACGCCGCCGGCCAGGCGACGCAGGAGTCGGCGCCGGCGCCGGGCGAACATCACGCCACCGGCCACCGGACGGTTCACGACACGGGTCCGGGCAGCGAGACGATACCGGCGCAAAACTCCGTCACGATCTCCCGGACGGTGTCGACCTTGCCGGTGAAGAAATGATCGACACCCGGAATGACCCGGAACTGCACCGCCGGTCCCAGCCCGGCGACGAGGGCGTGCACATCGCTCACCGGTCCGTACAGATCGTTCTCACCCTGGAGAACGAGCAACGGGCGCGTCTCCGATCTCAGGAAGTCGAACGAATCATGCGCCAGGGGCAACCCCATGGCGATCAGGCCGGCAACCTCCGGCCGACTCCGGGCGGTTCTCAGCCCGACCATCGCCCCGAACGAGAACCCGGCCGCAACCACCGGTACGGGGCCGAAACGATCCTCCAGCAGGTCCAGCGCCGCACCGACATCCTGACACTCTCCGCGACCGGCGTCATGAACACCCTCGGAGCGCCCCACGCCGCGAAAATTGAAGCGGAGCGCGGCCATCCGCGCCGCCACCAGTCCCTTCGCGGCCTGGTAGACGACCTTGTTGTGCATCGTGCCGCCGTGGAGCGGATGCGGATGGCAGACCACTCCGGCGCCGGCCGGCTCACCCACGGGCGGCTCGAGAAGTGCCTCGAGGCGGCCTGCCGGACCTGCGAGATCGATCCGTCGTGATGACGGCGCGAGATCGGGTTCCATCTTCTTCCTTGCAGGCACGCACGCTCCCATCATCGTCGAGTCGACGGTCGGGATTGTAGTCTCGAGAGCCGTTGCCGGCCGGTGCCGCACAGATCGAGTCTGTCGACGGCGGCAAGCGACTTGCGACACGCCGTGCTGAGGGGGAGCGCCGGGGTGGTGTCCGGGCGCAGGATGCGATGCGTCCGGGGCAGCAGGAGCGCGGTGCTCCGCTCCCGGGGCCGGAGCGGGTGGGAATGCCTCGCGCCGGGGTCGACCATCCCGCCCCGGATGTCGAGCACGATGCGCTTTCGCATCACCGTGTGCCTGACGGACGCCAGGATGCCGCTGACGCTGACGCTCAACCCCGTCTGAGCGGCCACAACCCGCTCGATGCCACCGACATCCAGCGGACCCGACGGTTCCTCCAACCCGGACACACCGGGCAGCTCCCACATGCCGGCCAGGGGCACACCCTCGGGTCGCTGCACCAGAACAACCCCACCTTTCCTCCGGATCAGCACACCACACGCCGAGACCTGGCGGAGGCGTGGTCGCTTCACGATCGCCGGATACTTCTCCGGGGCGCCTTCACTCCGCGCCGCGCAATGGCGCCGAACCGGGCATCGCGAGCAGGCCGGTCGGCGCGGCGTGCACACGGTGGCGCCCAGATCCATCAACGCCTGGTTCAGATCCCCGGGCCGCCGCCCGCGGAGAAGTTCACGAAGTGTGTCGTCGAATCGACGGCGCTCGGCGCTTCCCTGTCCCGGCGTCGCCGCCAGGCGGCACAGCACTCTGGCCACGTTGCCGTCAAGGGCCGGCTCCGGGCAGGAGAAGGCGATGGAGGCCACGGCCCCGGCGGTGTACGGGCCGACACCCGGCAAGGCCCGCAGCTGATCGGGCCGCTGCGGTACCTCACCGCCGTAGGTCGCGACGATCTCGCGACAGGTGCGGACGAGATTGCGCGCCCGGGAATAGTAACCCAGACCGGACCACGCGGCGAGGACATCTTCCTCGCGGGCCGCCGCCAGCGATGCCGCATCGGGGAAGCGGGTGATGAAATCCTGATAGTAGGGAAT
Organism: Acidobacteriota bacterium; assembly: GCA_046757965.1. Lineage (GTDB taxonomy): Bacteria > Acidobacteriota > Polarisedimenticolia > SMYD01 > SMYD01 > JBHHZI01. The sequence goes on from JBHHZI010000003.1 coordinate 22,923, forward strand.
GGCGGTGGAGACTGTCGTCTGCTGGAGCATCACCTCCGAGACAAGGATGCGATAGGGGTCGGAGGTCCGGCGCCACGGGAGGTCCCGGTGCCCCCGGTCGTAGAAGCGAAGGAGACTTCGCCTCACCGCCCGAGCCGTCTCTCGCCCCGGCGGCAGCCTCATGCCCGGATCGCCGCATCCTGCGCCCGGCACCCTGTCGCGGGACTGTCCACCGGGCCATCCTACCAGCCAGGCAGGACCGGTCGCCGGCGCTCGGCGCGCACAAAAAAGGGGAGGCCACCCCACGACGCCTCCCCCATGGAGCCCGGACCACCCGGTCCGCTCCATGTCCGTCCCCGCCATCGGGCGAGGCGTGCCGACCCGGAGCAAGACAGGTGCCCGCCAGAGCCAGACCCTGAAGTTCACGGCCAACATGCTGTTTTCAAAGAAGTTAGCGCGAACAGAGGAGATGCGGGGCGGAAGTGCGAGTTTCCCGATTGTAAGTAATTCTTACATGGTGGTGCGATCCGGCGGACCCGGCCGGAACCGATCCGGAGCCCCTCCGGTCCTGTTCCGATCACCTCCGGCGGCAAGAATCCGCCCAGCGCCATGGGTATATCCTTGGACCGTTCTTGACGTGGCCACCACACCGACCCCCCACCTGACGCCCAATCACGGAGCGGACCATGACCGGGAAAAACTCTCTCACGATCACCGACAACCGCACTGGCAAGCAGTTCGAGATTCCGATCATCCACGACACCATCCGCGCCATGGACCTGCGCCAGATCAAGGTGTCCGAGAACGACTTCGGGATGCTGAGCTACGATCCGGCATTCACCAACACCGCAAGTTGCACGAGCCGGATCACGTTCATCGACGGGGATCGGGGGATCCTCGAGTACCGTGGCTACCCCATCGATCAGCTCGCCGAGCAGAGCAGCTACCTCGAGACCGCTCTCCTGCTCATCGATGGAGAGCTACCGGATGAGGCCTCCCTGAGCCGGTGGACCCACGAGATCACCCACCACACGCTCCTCCACGAGAACATCAAGAAGTTCATCGACGGCTTTCGTCACGACGCCCATCCCATGGGCACTCTGATCTCCGCGACCGCCGCGCTCTCCACGTTCTATCCCGACGCGAAGAACATCTTCGACGCTGATTCCCGCCGGTTGCAGATCTACCGGCTGATCGGGAAGATGACGACTCTGGCCGCCTTCGCCTACCGGCACAGTCGTGGGCTGCGCTATGTGTATCCCGACAATGATCTCAGTTACGCCGGCAATTTTCTCGCCATGCTCTTCCGGATGACCGACAAGCCCTACGTCGCCGACCCGGTTCTCGAACGGGCTCTCGACGTGCTCTTCATCCTGCATGCCGACCACGAGCAGAACTGCTCCGCCAGCGCCATGCGTGGGGTTGGTTCCAGCCATCCCGACCCGTACGTGGCCACGGCAGCAGCGTGCGCGGCACTGTACGGTCCGCTGCACGGCGGGGCCAATGAGGCGGTGCTGCGGATGCTTCACGAGATCGGCGATGTCGGCCGCATCCCCGGGTTCATCAAGCGGGCCAAGATCGGCGAGACCCGGCTGATGGGCTTCGGACACCGCGTGTACAAGAACTACGACCCGAGGGCACGCATCATCAAGAACATCGCCGATCAGGTCTTCGAGGTCACCGGCCGCAATCCGCTGCTGGACATCGCGCTGGAACTGGAACGCATCGCCCTGCAGGACGACTACTTCGTGACCAGGAGGCTCTACCCGAATGTCGATTTCTATTCGGGACTCATCTACCAGGCGATGGGATTTCCGGTGGACATGTTCCCTGTACTGTTCGCCATCCCCCGGACGGCGGGCTGGCTGGCCCAGTGGCAGGAGATGCTGCAGGACCCCGAACAGAAGATCGCCCGCCCGCGCCAGGTCTTCATCGGCGCGCCACGGCGGGATTTCGTGCCGCTGGCGCGGCGCATTGGCATCGAAACCCCGCGGGAGGCAGACGCGTCATGAGCGAGCAGAGACTGGTCAACTACCGGGTTGTCGACGGCGTGGCTCACATCCGGCTCGACGACCCCCCGGCGAATGCCTACACCCACGAGATGATGTTGCAACTCGATGCCGCGATCCTGCGGGCCCGGTTCGACGAAGACGTTCACGTCATCGTGCTGACCGGCGAGGGCGAGAAGATGTTCTGTGCCGGCGCCAACATCGAGACACTCCGGCAGATGCGTCCGGCATACAAGGACAGCTTCTGTCTCCACGCGAACGAGACTCTGAACCGTCTCGAGCAGACCCCGAAGCTGGTGATCGCGGCGCTCAACGGCCATACCGTCGGCGGCGGGCTCGAGGTCGCCCTGGCCGCCGACCTGCGCGTGGCGCGCCGGGGTGGAGGAAAGATCGGTCTGCCTGAGGTGACGCTCGGTGTGCTCCCGGGGACCGGGGGCACCCAGCGCCTGGTTCGCCTGGTTGGCAAGGCACGTGCCATGGAGATGATGGTGTCCGGGAAGCTCGTCGACTTCGACACGGCGGTGAAATGGGGCCTCATTCACGAGGTGCTCGATGGAGAAGATTTTCCGGGCGCGGTGAGCGAGTATGCTTCCCGGTTCGTCCCTCCGCGAGCGGCACCCCTGGCAGTGGGACTGATCAAGAGAGCCGTGCAGACCGGGGCCGAGATGGGATTCGCCGAGAGTCTGGCCCTGGAACGGGAACTCCAGTCCCGCCTGTTCTGCACGGCCGACGCGGTGGAGGGACTCGATGCGAATCGTGCCCGGCGTCCACCGCGGTTCACAGGTCGCTGACCCCGGAACCGACCTGCGTTTCCGGCCGCCTCGGCTGGCGTCCTGTGAATCATCCGGGCTAGACTGATGCGGTTCCATGCAGGCTGAGAGTCGGACCGCCGCGTAGTCAACGATTTGCCGTTCGTTCGAGGAGAAGAGATGAAGGTGACCGAAACGTTTCGCTCTGCCACGTCGAGACTGATCCTGGCCGGTACCGCGGCCCTGCTGCTGGTCGGCCTGCCGCAGGTCGCGAGGTCTGCGTTCCCACCCGAGAAGCTCGAGAATCTCCAGATCTTCCCGGAGAACACGCCGCCGCGGCAGCTGATCGAAACGATGAAGGGTTTCTCGAAGGCGCTCGGTGTTCGCTGCTGGCACTGTCATGTCGGGCAGGAGGGACAGGACCTCGCGCAGTTCGACTTCGTCAGCGACAAGAAGGCCACCAAGCAGGTCGCACGGGAAATGATGAAGATGACCATGTCGATCCGCAAGAACTCCTTGCCCGAGGTGGCCCGCATCATGCGAGAGGTCGGTGGCGAGGCTGATGCCAGCCCGCAGGTCAACTGCTTCACGTGTCATCGGGGACAGGCCCACCCCGGCGCTCCAGAAGGCCCCCAGCACAGGCAAGAGGGCGCGGGCCACAGCGGCAAGTGACCTCCGGTTCCCTCCAGTGCCCCCGCCGCGCGCCGGGCCCGGCGGCGAGAACCTTGCTTCTCATGATCACAGGAGCGAGTCTTGTCGTCGCGGGCCCGGCGGCGGCGGGAACGCCAAACGCATCGAGGAGGGCCATCCGCGAGTTTCACGCCCGGTTGCCAGCCGGCGCACACGTCGCGGGAGAGGGTGGCGTGCCCAGGCCGCTCGCCTCCGTGTCACCTCCGCCTCGTTATCCCCTTGCGGCGATGCGCGACGAGATCGAGGGCCTGGTCACCCTGATGGTCCGCATCGATATCGGCGGTCGCGTGAGTGCAGTCGAGACGCTCGAGACGGCGCCGGAAGGCCAGGGGTTCAGCCAGGCCGCCGTCGCAGCGGTCTCCGGCTGGCGATACTCTCCGGCTCTGCTCGATGGCCATCCCGTCGCCGCGTACACGCTCGTCACGGTCTCGTTCGAGCCGGAGCGGGAGCGGGAGGATCGTCTCTGGGCCGAGCGCCGGGCCGGCCTGGAGTCCTACGCCAGGTCCTCCCTCTACCCCGAGGCTCCGAACGTGGCCGGCGAGGATGGCGTCAGCCTGCCCGAGGTTCTCAAGAAGCGTTCACCGGTCAACCAGTCCTATCCCCGCGCCGCGCGCCTTCGCCAGATCCGTTCCCGTGCGGTCGTTCTGGTGGAGGTCAAATCGGACGGGACGGTCGGTGAGATCTTGCTCGCCAATGCCGAGAAATCCGGTTTCGGTTTCGAGAAGGCCGCCGGCGAAGCGGTCGGTCAGTGGCTGTTCGCGCCGGCGATGAAGAACGGCGTGGCGGTCGACGCCTGGCACTGGGTCGAGATCGAGTTCACCCCGTAGAGACCGTGCGGATCTGCCCACCGGGGCACGCGAATCGAGACGCCGGCGCCTACTTCATGCGCCGCGCATGCCGGTAGAGGAAGCTCTCGAATCGATCCAGATCACCGGACACCGTGCGCCGGAACGTGGCGACGCCTCCCTCGCCCTGGCGCTCCCGGGCGAGGAATGCGGCCGGTCGAGGTCGCAGCTCCCCATCGCCTCCATGCAGCAGGAAGTGCACCAGGATCCAGGCCTCGATCTCCGCCTGGCGGCGAGTCTCCACGTCGTCGAACCGGTGATCCGCCGGCAGATCGAGCAACTCATCGACCGGCACCTGTCGTTTCTTCCGGTAGGCCGTCACGGCCGATTTCACGGCCCGACGCGGCTCCTCTGCCCAGGTCATCCCGGAGCTGAGACGGCCTGCGCCGGTGACGTCCCGGATGTATCCCTCGCTATCCCGGAGGTCACCCGCCACGAATCGACCGCTCCGATCGACACGTGTCTGCATGAAGTACCCGGCCAGCCCCTCCCTCAGCCACCACGACCCCGCCACGCCCGGCTCGTAGAGCAGGATCTGGTGTCCGGCGTGGGCCACGGCGAAGAACAGCACGGCGCGATCACTCGGCCCCAGTATGGCGGATCCGTCGAACGCGACCATCGGTGGAGACCGGCGCCACAGCACACCCCTTCTTTCCCCGTCCGGCGGACCGGGCGATGCGCGACGAAACGCCACGAACTCGGCAGGCGTCGCGCAGCGAACCACGGTCACTCTCTGGTCCACCACCCGGGTCGGCACCAGACTGGCGATGGTCTTCTCGTAGAATCGCCAGAATCTCTCCAGTTCCGCGATCCATGTCTCCCCTGCCCGTCCCCCGTGCTCCGGCATGTAGAACCGGTAATGCTCGGTGGTGAGGACCTCGGCTCGCCGGGCCGTGGCGGCCTCCACCGCGGGCAGGATCCAGGCGGCCGCGCCGTCTGACCCACGCGAATCGCCCGCCTCGGTGTCCGTCGCGACCGCCACGGGACGGTCGACAGACCGGGCCGATGGCGCGCCGGTCAGTGCCGGGACCAGTCCAGTACAGATGAGACCGAGGAGAAACATGACGGACGAGTCTACCCCGGATGTCAACCGATTTCTCCTCTCCCGCGACCGGTTCTGCTGCGTCCTGCGCGCCCCGGATCTCCTGGCAGGGCGGACAACCCGGCCCCGGCGCCGGCGCACTCCTTGCGTCCGGCGGCCGGTCACCGTATACGTAGGCATCCTTCCGGGCGTGCCGGGGCTGGCCATGTCCGGACTCTCCGCCGACAGTTGATGACCCGTATGACGGGACCCATGCCGGGGCCAGGGGGAATTCCGTGCGGCACCCGCTGCAAGCTGTCTTGCTCGTCACCGGTCTCGTCTGGGCGTCCCTGGGGACGCCATGGGCGGCGTCCGGGCGCGTGCCCGTCGGCATCGCCATGACCGGTGATGCGGCGGCGGGCGGCGTGATCGGCGGCCCGGCCTTTCCATACGCGCCGACCATCGACGGCAGTGACGGGTCGGTCCTGTTCGTTGCCCGGCTCATCGAAGGCGCCGCCGCTCACGGCATCCTGGCCACCGCTTCCGATCTACCCACCGCGACGCGTTTCTTGAGTGGCGACGGGACCACGCCGGCCCGGCCCTGGCTCGAGTTTCTGCCGCCGGCCGCGTGTTCCCCGGGCATGACGTTCTGGACCCGTCTGGCTCCCGGAGACCCCTCGGCTCCCGGTGCCAGCGGTCTGCTGCTCGTGGTTCCGGGGCAGGAGATCACGGTGGCGCGCACGGGAGACCCCGCTCCAGGGGGCGGCAACTTCCTCGCCCTGGGAGCTGCACCCCAGATCGACACCGCCGGGCAGGTCGTCTTCCTCGCCGCCTGGTCGGACGCGACCGGCAGTGGTTCGGGCATCTACCGCCGCAGGACGGACGGTGTGATGGAACGGCTCCTCCGCAGCGGCGACCCCGCGCCGGGCGGTGGTCTGCTGGCCGACATCGGCACACCGGTCATGAGCTGTGACGGCCGGCTGGCCGTGACCGCCACCGTGGACGAGACGACCACCTTTGCCTCGGTGCTCCTGTCCGGGACGCCGGCGATGCTGGAGCCGGTGCTGACCACGGGGCAGCCGCTGCCCGGCGGCGGCCATCTGCTCGACATCCCTCAGCCAGCCGCGCTCGGCGCGGATAGTGAACTGTTCGTCGTGGTCGTCGACGATCTGTCCGGCGGCGCGCTCCTCCGGATCGACGCCGGTGGAGTCCTTTCCGTCGCCGCTCGCGTCGGCGATGCGTCGCCGCGCGGCTCGACCCTGGCCGCGCTGGGACGACCGACCGCACTGGCGCCGGGCCAGGCGGCCGTGCGAGCGGAACTCTCCGACGGGACCGGCTTTCCGCCGGGAGCCATGCCGGTGATCATCCTGGGTTCCCCGGCTGGAGCGACGTCGTTCGACGAGCTGCTGGCGGTGGGAGACGTTCTGGCCGATGGCAGCCGGATCGACGATCTGGGAGCGCCGGCCGGCGACGGCGCGGGTCACTTCGCCGTCGTCTCGCAACAGACCGGGACAGGATTGCGGGCGGAGATCTTGCAGTGGTCGTCCACCGGACTGACCCGCCTGGCCGGTACCGGGGACACCATCGATGGAGGCCAGCGGCTTCTCGATGGAGGGTTCGCCAGCGCGGTGCCGGCCGTTCTCTCCGATGGCCGGGTCGCCTTCGTGGCGCGGTTGCAGGGCGCCGCAGCTCCCCGAGGATTGTTCTTGGCCGGGTGGGCGTCACCGCCGGCCCTGCTCGTTGCCGAGGGCGACGAGGTCCCCGGCAGCGGACCGGTGGCCTCCCTGGACGGTTCCCCGACTCCGATCGGCGCGGCCGATCTGGCCATCGCCGTGTCCATGGGCGCCGCAAGGACTCCAGCGTATCTGCTCGTGCCTGCCTCCGGCTCCCCCACCATCCGACTGGCCGCCGGATCGCCGACACCACTCGGCGGCACCTTCCGGACGCTCGGCCGCGCGGCCGACGGTGCCGCGGACGGGCGGCTCACGTTCACGGCCACGCTGTCCGGCACGGCCGCCTCGTCGGGTGTGTTCGTCAGCGCCGCCTCCGGATCGACGTCCACCGTGGCCCAGGCGGGCGAAACCGCACCCGGCGGCGAGACGTTCACCAGCTTCGGTTTCTCGCCGTCGGGCAACGCCCCGGGAACGACGGCCTTCCTGGCGTTCCTCTCCGGCGGCACCGTGGGAAGCGGAATCTTCACCGCCGCAGGCGCGGCTCCCGCGGGAGCAGCTCTTCCCGTCCCGGTCGAGGTGGCGCGCAGCGGGACTCCCGCCCCTGGCGGCGGGAGTTTCACCCGGCTCTACGACCCCGTCGAGTCATCCACCGGCGCGGTGGCCTTCCTGGCCGATCTCGACACCGGCGGGCGGGGCCTGTTTCGCTGGCAGGGCGGTGTCCTGGATCGATTGCTCGGCACCGGCGACGGTCTGACCGGGGCGGGGACGATCAGCGGGCTGACCCGGCCCCGCATCGATGCAACGGACGTGGTCGCCGTCCTCGCCGACGTGGCCGGCGCCGGATTCACGCAGGCCGTCCTCTCCGTATCGGGCAGCGGCATCCCGGCGGACATCGTCGCCACGGACGGGGAGACCGTGGCCCCCGGGCTCTCCGTGGCCTCCATCGGCGCTCTCGCCGCCGGTCCAACGCCACCGCTCACCGCGGCAGTCGATCTGGAGGGCTGGAGTCCCGGCGCCGCCGTGGTCTCCTTCACACCGGACGGCGACGGAGACGGATCGGGCGACCCGGTGGACTGCGCGCCGACCAACCCGGGCGTCTTCGCCGTGCCTCCCGGCGTGACCAACCTGCGTGTCGCTCTGTCCGACATCAACGGGAGCCTCGACCTGGCATGGGATTCTGTCGGCGGCGCGGCCGGCAGCGCCAGTGTCCACGACATCCTGTCCGGCTCGGTGGCCATGCTGACCACCACCACCCCGTTTGGCGATGCGTCCTGCGTGGCGAGCGATCTGCCGGCCGCATCAACCACGGTCCCGGGAGGTGGAGGTGATCTCTGGTTTCTCGCCCGGGGTCGCAACACCTGCGGTCAGGGAACACTCGATTCCGGCGACCCAAGTCCGGCGGCCGGTGCGGCGCGCGCGGCGCTCGACGGACTGTCCTGTTCGCCGTGACCCCGGCGCCAGTCACCCCGGTCAGCTGAACCGGGTCAATGCCGCGGTGCCGTGAAGACCGGCCATCGCGAAGGCCCAGAGACACACGCCGGCGGCCGCCCAGGCGGCCAGCCGCCACCAGCCGGCATCCCGACGGGGCCGCCCCGCAGGCACGACGAGCCCGAGAAGGCCACCGGTGAGGAGTCCGCCGATGTGCGCGAAGTTGTCCGCCCCGACGACGAAGCCGAACACCAGGACATAGAGAATCCACCGGCCCATGGTGCGGACCAGATGCGACCCGAACGGCCCACCCCGTCGCCAGCCATACGCCATGGCCAGTCCCACGATCGACAGCACGGCGCCGGAGGCCCCGACATACGGGACATTGCCCAGAAACAGTGCAGGACGCAGGAAGTTGGAAGCCAGCCCTCCTCCCACCCCCCCGACCAGGTAGACCACCCAGAGCTTGGCGCCTCCGTACTCCTCTTCCATGACCTTGCCGATCTGCAGCAGGACATAGCAGTTGAAGAACATGTGAAGCAAGCCGGCGTGAATGAACAGAGGCGTGATCAGGCGCCAGAGTTCTCCGTATTGCAGGATCCACGGGCCGTACCCCCACCCGAACCGCGCCAGGACCTCCGGGCGAAATCCCATCAGCCCCAGAAGCGAGGCGAAGCCGCCGCCGCGTGACGCCGAGAATCCGGCCACGGCACCCATGAGCACATAGATCGCCGCGTTGGCCGTCACGATCGATGCCGTGGCAATGGCTGACGACGGCAACAGATGGGCCAGCAGACGGGAAGGTCCCGGGGCGCTCACGTGTGCCACGGGACTGGCGCATTCCGGGCAGACCGATACCTTGCGCGGGATCAGACTGCGACACGACGGGCACATCTTGTGCTGCCCGGTGACCGCCCGGAAGCGAATGGACCGGTCGGCCTTCGCCGCGGCCCGAGCGCGCTGACGATTCTGCCAGCGCCATCGAAATCGAGTGCCATTCAGGCCCAGGGAGGTCATCAGTCCGGCGATGGCGTCCACGATTCGATCGAGCACCGGCACCCTGTCATTCACGCGCGACTCCACCGTCCAGTCACAGGACGCAGGCCGCCATGATAGGAGATCCGGCCCGGCCAACCGCGAGATCCCCCGTGTTATCATGCCGATGCCATGCGAGCTGTACGCATTCACGAGCATGGGGGCCTGGAGAAGCTGGTCTTCGAGGACATCCCCGTTGCCGATCCGGGCCCTGGCGAGGTCCGGGTCCGCGTCCGGGCCAGCGGGCTCAACCACCTCGATCTCTGGGTACGTCGCGGCGTTCCCGGTCATCGCTTTCCGTTGCCGATCACGCCGGGGTGTGACGGCGCGGGGAGCATCGACGCCGTCGGGGTGGGCGTGGACGGCTGGCAACCCGGCGACGACGTCATCCTCGCGCCCGGCCTGTCCTGTGGCATCTGTCCTCGCTGCCTCGAGGGCCAGGACCAGTTGTGTGCGGACTACGGCATTCTCGGTGAGACGCGAGACGGCACGAATGCGCCCTACATCGTCCTTCCGGCCCGCAACCTGATGGCCAAACCGGAGAACCTCGACTTCACCACCGCCGCCGCCTTTCCGCTCACCTTTCTCACCGCGTTTCACATGCTCTCCGACCGGGCAGGCCTGCAGCCGGGCGAGACGATCCTGATTCACGCCGGAGGGTCCGGCGTCTCGTCGGCAGCCATCCAGATCGCCGCACTTCTCGGCGCGCGGATCATCACCACGGCCGGCTCACCCGAAAAGCTCGAGCGGGCGCGCGAACTCGGAGCCGAGCATGGAATCAATTACCGGAACGAGAGCTTCTCCAGGCGCGTCAAGGAAATCACGAATCGATCGGGGGTCGACGTGGTGCTCGACCACATCGGTTCGGACACCTTCTCGGAATCGCTCCGCTGCCTGGCCAGGGGGGGCCGCTACGTCTTCTGTGGAGCCACCTCCGGCTTCGAGATGAGCGGCGATTTCCGGCCCATCTTCTTCAAGAATCTTTCCATCCTCGGATCGACCATGGGAAGCCAGGGCGAGTTGAGGCGACTGCGTGACCTGGTCGTCGCCGGCCGCCTCACACCGGTGGTGGACGAGATCGTCCCCCTGGAACGGGTGGCAGACGCCCATCGCCGACTGGAGAATCGGGAAACCATCGGCAAGATCGTCTTCGACCTCGACAGCTCGCCCCGAGGGGCGGCAGGATGAGTCCGGATGTCGTGGCGAGCTTCGCGATCTGGTTCCTGGTGTTCCTCTTCTCCCTGACGGCCCACGAGGCCGCCCACGCCGCTGCTGCCTATCTCGGAGGGGACGACACGGCCTACCGGGGTGGCCAGGTCAGCCTCAACCCCGTGCCCCACATCATGCGGGAACCGTTCGGGACCATCCTCGTGCCGGTGTTCACCTTTTTCACCGCCGGCTGGATGATGGGGTGGGCCTCGACCCCGTACGATCCCGAGTGGGGCCGGCGTTGCCCTCGCCGGCAGGCGGTCATGTCCCTGGCCGGCCCGGCCGCGAATCTGCTCATCGCGCTGGTGGCGTTCGGGATCCTTCGCCTGCTCCTCGCCCAGGGCCTGTTCCAGGCGCCGGACCATATCGATCTCGGTAAAGGCCTCGGACATCTCGTCGAGCCCGCCAGCGGCAACGCCTCGGGCCCGCTGGCCTTCGCCGGAACCCTGCTGTCGGTGGCCCTCAACCTCAACGTCCTCCTGGGCCTGTTCAATCTCCTGCCGATCCCGCCCCTGGACGGCGCCGGGGTGGTCGAGGGTCTCTTTCCCGACACCGCCGGCCGGGCCCTGATGATGCTGCGTGCCAACCCGATGCTCTCGCTTCTCAGCCTGCTCGCGGCGTGGAAGCTGTTCGGCTGGCTGGCCACTCCCGCACTGGGTGGCGTCCTGGAACTGGTCCACCCGGCCATCTACCGGAGTCTCTAGCCGCCGGGCGGCCGGACGGCTCGGGTGTCAGTGCGCCGCGATGTCGCCGGCGGCGACCTGGATGAGATGGTTGCCCAGCAGGTCGGTGAGCGCCAGGCGGATCGAATCGACGTGGCCCATGGCATCGAGGTAGGCCACACCACAGAAATGACAGTCGAGAACCGGCGCCTCGATCTCGACCAGGGTGGACGGCGATCGCGGGTGCGGGATCACGGCACTCAGACGCCCCGGTCGACTGTTCGCCCAGAGACGCTCGTGACACGTGGGGCACGAGCGGCCGAACAGACGGCGCGGCAGGACCCAGGCGGCGCCTCCGGTGAGCGCCCGGAACAGATCGCTGCCCAGTTCCGGTTCTCCCCAGTACACGCCGGGACATCCGCCGGCACAGGCTCGCGCCGGGAGACGGTGCGCCGCGATACGGATCTTGCCGGAGCTTCCACGGGCATCGACGGGTGCGGCGCGGATGAGACTCTTCCGACATCGTCGGCACACCGTGGCCTGGCGCATCGTTCGCATTCGTGTCTCGCCCTTTCAGCGGCAATATAGGGTCGGCGGTGACAGACGACCACCGGCTCCGTTTCTCGACCGCCAGCGCCCTTCCCGCGCGATCCCCGGGCTGCTTGCGCGCCGCCACCGGCGGTTGGTAAGGTGACGTCGCGGCCCGGCCGGACTCGATTCACGGAGGTGAGCAGCGTGAAGATCCGTATCGAATACTGCGGCGTTTGAAACTACCTTCCGCGGGCCACCAGTCTGGCGGCCGAGATCGAGAAGGAATTCCAGGTGACATCAGAACTCGTCAAGGGTTCCGGCGGTGTGTTCGAGATCTCCGTGGACGGGGATCTGATCTTCTCCAAGAAGGCAACCGGTCGGTTTCCCGACGACGGTGAGGTGGCACGAGCCATCCGGGAGAAGGGCTGATTCGTGGAGGAGGCGAGCTGGCATGATGCTGCTGCACTGGCGGACCTCGACGAGGAGATCGGCATTCCCGTGCGGATCGGCAGCACGGCCATCGCGCTGTTTCGTGCAGCGGACAGGGTCTATGCCCTCGACGACTTCTGCCCCCATCAGGGCAGTCCCCTGTCCAGTGGCCTCACACGGGACGGTGTGCTCACCTGTCCTCTGCACGCCTGGCAGTTTCGACTGTCCGACGGCGCCAACGTGGATGGTGGGCCCGGGCTGTGCGCCTACCCGGTTCGCGTGCTCGACGGCCGCATCCAGGTCAAGAGCTGACGCTCGCGTCAGGGCTCGCGCGAATCGCCTCGATGGTGCCCGGTCAGTTCGAGGAGGGCAGCAGACGGTGCAACGTCTGGACGTACGACCGCATGGCCGTCGCGTCCTGCGCCCGGGGGGCCAGTTCCAGATAACGTTCCAGGTCGGTGAGCGCCTCGGCGAACAGCAGACTTCGATAGGCGAGCACACCTCGATCCCTGATCTCCTCCGCGTTCTCGGGCTGCAGGATCAGGATGGCATCGATGATCCGGCGAGCGTGCCGAAGATCATCACCGTGCAGGTAGACCGCCTTGAGATTGTGAAGTATCCGTTCGATGATGCGCCGCCTGGGCGTCGGCATCAGATACTCGGGCTGAAGCTCGAGACGACCGCCGGTCACACGCGACAGGAGCCTGCCGCATCCGTCCTCGTCGAGAATCGCGCCGGCGTGAAACGGATCGACAAAGAGGGCCGGGCTGACGCCCGCCACCCGGACGATGAAGTGGGCGGGCATTCCGACACCGACCATGTCGATCCCCACTCGTCCGGCCACCTCGAGATAGATCACCGAGAGCATCACCGGGAGCCCGGTTCGCCGCTTCAGGACGGCGTTCAGGTACGAGCTGCGCGGATCGCTGCCGTGGTCCCGGCCCGGGCCGTGAAACCCCTCCTCCTCGAACAGCACCCGGTTGATGGCCGCCAGACGATCCCGTATGTCCGCCCCCTCTCCCGGGTCCACCCGGGTGCATGTTGCCGCCAGCCGGTCGAGCTGGCCCAGACAGTTCGCCACATCCAGGTCGGGGTACTCGGCGCGTGCGATCTGGAGACATGCCCGGGCAACAGAGAAACCGGTCTGATCCCGGCCGACGATGGCCCGGAGCTCGTCGAGACCCGGCCGGCGTTCCGGCGAGGAGGCTCCCGCTGACGAGGTCACGTGGCGTTCGCCGCAGGCGCCGACACGCCGAGCATGTCGCGGCCCGGGGCGAACGGCGTCAGATCCAGGCCGGGCTGCCTCCCGGCGACCAGCGCGCCGACGATGTCCGCCGTCACCGGTGCGAGAAGGATGCCGTTCCGATGGTGGCCGGTGGCGATGACGCAGCCGTCGAGTCGGCTCATCCCCAGCGTCGGGAGCCGGTCCGCGCCGACCGGTCTGAGGCCTCCCCACGCGCCCACGAAGCGGGCTGTCATCAGGTCCGGTCGCAGCCGTGCGGCCGTCAGCAGGAGACCCGAGACACCGCTCGCCGTTGGCCGGGCATCGAAGCCGGCGTCTTCCGATGTCGAACCGACCACCACGTGGCGGTCGCGCGGTGCCACGTATCCGATACGGCTGTACAGGATGCACGCCGGCACCACTCCCGACGGCCCGAGCTCGACGATCTGGCCCCGCTCCGGGCGGATGGCCGGCAGATCCGGAACATCGGCCGCGAATTGCGCGGACCAGCACCCGGCAGCGATGACGACCAGATCGGCCCGCACGGTCTCGCTGCCGACCCGGACTCCCACCGCCCGTCCCGAGCGCTGAAGGATCGCGTCGGCCGCGGTCCCCGCCCGGAATCGAACGCCGGACCGGCCCGCCGCCGCCGCCAGGGCTGCCATGAGCCGTACCGGATTGACCAGTGATTCATCCGGGAGGAACAGGCCACCGGTGATCTCGTCACCCAGACCTCCGGCGCGGCTCGCGATGGCCTCCCGGTCGATCGATTCGACACGGAGCCCCCGCGATTGCTGCCATCTCCGCCGCTCCTCCAGGCGCGAGAGCTCCTTGGCATCCAGCGCGACGACGACCAGCCCCGTCCGGCGATAACCCGTGTCCTCTCCGCCCCGGTCGACGATCTCCGCCACCCACTCCTCGTAACGGCTTCGCGACAGCAGGCCGAGATCCAGCAGCGGCGTCACCCCGGTTGCCTCCGCCTGGGGAGCGATCATTCCGGCCGCGGCAGACGAGGCGCCGGCTCCCGGCCGGGCGCGTTCGAGGACCAGGACACGCCACCCATCGTCGGCCAGGCGCAGCGCGATGGCGCAGCCGATCACGCCGCCGCCGACCACCACAACCTCGCACGAGGAACGCGGCATCGCAGCCCTCACGCCGACCGGAGCAGGCCACGCAGAACGTCCTGCAGGATCCCTCCATGGCGGTAGTACTCCGCCTCGGCCGGCGAGTCGATCCGGGCCACGGTGGTGAACCCCTGGCGCCCCCTCCCGTCCGGCAGGGCCGTGATCTCGATGGTCGATCCAGGCCGCACGCCGCCGTCGGGAACGTTCACGGAGTAGACCTCCTCACCGGTCAGGCCGAGGCTCGAGAGGCTCTCGCCTGCCTGGAACTGGAGCGGCAGCACACCCATGCCGACCAGATTGCTCCGATGAATCCGCTCGTAGCTCTCGGCCAGGACGGCCCGGACACCCAGGAGCAGGGTGCCCTTCGCCGCCCAGTCACGAGAGCTTCCCGTCCCGTATTGCTTGCCCGCGATCACCAGCAGCGGGACCCCTTCTTCCCGGTAGCGGACCGCCGCATCGTAGATGGACATCTGCTCACCGGAGGGAAGGTGGCGGGTGACGCCCCCCTCGGTCCCCGGAGCCAGCCGATTCCGGATCCTGATGTTGCCGAAGGTGTCCCGGACCATCACCTCGTGGTTGCCTCGCCGCGAGCCGAACGAGTTGAACTCGGAGCGAGAGATGCCCCGCTCGATGAGATACCGCCCTGCCGGGCCATCGGCCGGAATGGCGCCCGCCGGCGAGATATGGTCGGTGGTGACCGAATCTCCGAGAACGGCCAGCACGCGGGCACCATGGATCGGTTCGAGCGCGGCGGGCTCGAGTTTCATGTCGGAGAAGAACGAGGGTTCCCGGATGTAGGTCGAGTCCTCCTGCCACTCGTACAGGTCGTTCTTCCCGGCGGGAATGTCGTTCCAGCGCTCATTGCCGGAGAACACATCCCGATAGGCCTCCGAGAAGACTTCCGGCCGGAGCGCCCGAGACATGGTGTCGCGGATCTCCCCGGCGGCCGGCCAGATGTCCCGCAGGTACACAGGTTCTCCGTCGCTGCCTGAGCCGAGGGCATCGCGCGCGAGGTCGATGTCCAGGGTGCCGGCCAGGGCGTAGGCCACGACGAGCGGCGGCGATGCCAGGTAGTTGGCCGCGACGTGCGGACTGATACGCCCCTCGAAGTTCCGGTTCCCCGACAGCACGGCCGCTGCCACCACACCCTGACCGCGTATGGCCTTCACGATGGGCTCGGCGATGGGGCCCGAGTTTCCGATGCAGGTGGTGCAGCCGTACCCCACCACATGGAACCGCAGGGCCTCCAGGTCGTTCAGCAGACCGGTATCCTCGAGATAGCGCGTCACCACCGTCGACCCTGGCGCGAGACTCGTCTTGACCCAGGGTTTCGTGCTGAGCCCGCGCGCGACCGCGTTGCGGGCCAGCAGCCCCGCGCCGATCATCACGGATGGGTTGGATGTGTTGGTGCAGCTGGTGATGGCCGCGATGACCACCGCACCATGACCGATGGATGACATCGCGCCGTTGGTCTCGACCTCGGCAGTGACCCGGGCCGGATCGCCGAAGAGGTTCTTCAGAGCGGTGTGGAACGAGTTCTTCACGTCCGACAGCGCCACCCGATCCTGCGGACGCCGCGGGCCGGCAAGAGACGGCACCACGGTGGACATGTCCACCGACAGATTCTCGCTGTAGCGCGGCGTTGGCGAGGATGTCGTGTGGAACAGGCCCTGCTCCTTGAAGTATCGCTCCACCGCGGCAACGTGCTGCGGATCCCGACCGGTCCCCCTCAGATAGACGAGCGTCTCGTCATCCACCGGGAAGTAGCCCATCGTGGCGCCGTATTCCGGCGCCATGTTGGCCATCGTGGCCCTGTCCGCCAGCCCCAGGGTGTGCAGGCCCGGCCCGTGGAACTCCACGAACTTGCCGACCACTCCGTGGGCCCGCAACGTCTCCGTGACCGTCAGCACGAGGTCGGTGGCGGTGGCTCCCTCGGGAAGTCGCCCGTCGAGACGCAGTCCGACGACCGCCGGGGGCAGCAGGTAGACCGGTTGCCCCAGCACGGCAGCCTCGGCCTCGATGCCGCCGACGCCCCAGCCGACGACACCCAGGCCGTTGATCATCGTCGTATGACTGTCCGTGCCGACGAGACTGTCCGGAAAGGCGACGGCGCCGCTATCGGCCTCGCGGACCTGCAGCACCGACGCGAGGTATTCCAGATTGACCTGGTGGACAATGCCGGTCGCCGGGGGAACGACACGCAGATTCCTGAACGCCGCGGCTCCCCAGCGCAGGAACGCGTAGCGCTCCATGTTGCGCTCGAATTCCCGGTTCGCGTTGAACTGGATGGCATCGTCAGAGCCCGCGCGATCGATCTGGACCGAGTGGTCGATGACCAGGTCCACCGGGATCAACGGATTGATGCGCGCCGGGTCTCCACCCAGGCGCTTCATCGCCAGCCTCAACGCCGCCAGGTCGACAAGCCCAGGTACTCCGGTGAAATCCTGCATCAGGACGCGAGCCGGCTTGAACGGGATCTCGTCCGACGAGCTGCCACCTTCCCAGGCGGCGAGAGCCGCAACAGACTCCGCCGTCACCTGCGATCCATCCACCTGCCTGAGCACGGCCTCGAGGAGGATCCTGACCGAGTACGGCAGGGTCGAGACCGGGCCAAGGCCTTGCGCCTCGAGACGATCGAGGCGGTGAATCGTCACCGGATTGCCCTCGAGGCTGATCTCCTCACGGGCGCCGAACGGATCGATCTGGGACCTTTTCATGTGACTCCCGCCGTCGCGCCGCCTCTCCCCTTCAGGCGTCGCAGATCATCCTGGTTGGCCAGTTCGACAGGTTCGAGAGCCGGGCGGACCGGCCCGGCAGCCACATTCTACCAGGGTTCTCCGCGACGGTGCCACGCGTCCCCGGGGCGGCGCAAGCAAGTTCCCCACGCTCCGGCGCTGGCGACAACCGCTTGACAGACGCGCACGCCGTCCGGATCATCTCGGCGTGACGCCGCACGCCATTTACCTTGATCACCACGCGACGACGCCGGTGGACCCCAGGGTGGTGGACGCCATGCTGCCATTCTTCACCGTCTCGTTCGGCAACCCCGCATCCCGCACTCACGCCTTCGGATGGGAAGCCGCCCAGGCCGTCGAGAACAGCCGCGCGCAGGTCGCCACACTCATCGGGGCTTCGCCGGAAGAGATCGTCTTCACCTCGGGCGCCACCGAGTCGAACAACCTGGCGATCTTCGGCGCGATCGAGGGATATGGAGTCCGGCAGATCGTGACCGCAAGGACCGAGCACCCGTCGGTGCTCGAACCGGTGCAGCACATCTCCAGGGGTAGCGATTGTCGCGTGCGGTACCTGCCCCTCGATCGCCACGGCATCATCCCGGCAGAGAGCGTTTCGCCGGTTCCCGGCCGCGAGGCGGTCCTCGTATCGGTGATGCTTGCCAGCAACGAGATCGGTACGATCCAGGACCTGGCGGCTCTGGGGCGGATCCTGAAGCGCCCCGGGGTCATCATCCATAGCGATGCGGCACAGGCCGTGGGACACATTCCCGTGGATGTGAACGCTCTCGGGGTCGATCTGCTCTCGCTGTCGGCGCACAAGCTGCACGGGCCGAAGGGAGTCGGGGCGCTCTATGTCCGCGACCCCGGCGCGCTCCCCGGGCTTGCGCCGCGTGTCCGGGGAGGAGGTCAGGAGCGCGACATTCGCGCCGGCACCCTGAACGTCCCGGGAATCGTCGGCCTCGGAGCGGCATGCGCCATCTGCGCCGATGAGATGGCCACCGAGACCCGCCGTGTGGCCATGCTGCGCGATCGGCTGCAACAGCGCCTGATCACATCCATCGAGGGCGTCACGCTCAACGGTCATCCCGAGCGGCGGCTGCCGGGCAATCTCAATCTGTGCCTGAGTGGGGTCGATGGCGAGGCACTGATCGGGGATCTCGACAACGTCGCCCTCTCCACCGGTTCTGCCTGCTCATCCGCCGACGCCACACCGTCTCATGTACTTCTCGCCCTGGACCAGTCGCCCGACCAGGCCCGATCGGCGGTCCGCTTCGGGCTGGGGCGCTTCACGACGGTTGACGAGATCGACACCGTCGCTGACCGCGTGGTGCGCAGCGTGGATCGACTCCGGAGGCTGTCACCCTTCGACCGGCCCTGACACCTCCCCCAGTGCCGTGTAATCGGCCGGCGTGTCGATGTCCTGGAGAATCCCCGGGCCGGCGGGCACCTCCACGACCCGGTCCGGATCCGCCCGCACCACCGCCCGGGCACCCACCCGTTCCGGGGCCGACCGGATCTCGCCGAAGAGACCGACACCGAACAGCACCGGATGCCCGCGCCGACCGGCATGCACCGGCACGACGATCTTCCGGGGCGACGACCTGTCCGCGAGCGCCGCCAGATCCGAGCGGCTCACGGCGGGATGATCCACCGGGCAGAGAAACACGCCGGAAATCCGTTCCGGAAGGGCGTCGAGCCCCAGAATGAACGACGACAGCATCCCACGCTCGGGGTGCGGATTGGTCACCACGTGAACCCCGGTCACGTCGGTCATCGCCTCGATGCGCTGCCGGTCGTGCCCGAGGACCACGGCCACCTCATCAGTTCCCGCGGCCCGCAGCAGGGCCAGCCAGCGGGCCAGGAACGATGTCCCCTGATACTCCAGGAGCGCCTTGGGCCGCCCCATGCGGGAGGACTCCCCCGCGGCGAGCACCACGGCACCGGGCCGGCCGATCCTGCTTGTCGTCACCGTCACATCGTGACTATACTCCTCTTTTCCACGCGGTCGCCCTCCCATGTCCGCCGAATCCGGTCTCCTCAACTCGACACCGCACCGCGCGAGCCGCTGCCCATGACGTCGAACAGGTCGCAGGTCGGAGCACAGGACGCCGAACTCGCCACTGTCCTCGACAGCCTGCGTGAAGCCGTCTTCACACTGGGAATCGACGGCCGGTTCCGCCGCGCCAGTGCGGCCGCCACCCGTCTGTTCGGCATCCCACGAGACGCATGGGAGGGCATGCCTCTCACCGATCTGCCGATGGCTTCCGAGACGGCCCGTCAGCTCGACGACCTGCACGCGCGGGCCGTGGAGCAGGAGGACCTGGCCGAGAGCGAGCTGACGATGCGTCACCTCTCCGGTCGCCCGTTTCCCGCCGAGACCACCATGGTCCTCCGGCGTGACGCCGATGGCAGGGAATCCGGCCAGGTCCTGGTCGTACGCGATATCAGTCACCGGAAGAACAACGAGGCGCAGGTGCTGCGGCGTACGCGTCAGCTCTCCATCCTGCACGAGGTGGGCAGTCTGGTGAACCGGCAACTCGACCTGAACACCGTGCTGTCGTCGGCTCTCGAGCGCCTCCGGCAGCTGGTCCACTGCGACGTTGCCGCTTTCTTCATCAACGCCGCCGGTCAGGAAGGCGTGATGTTGAGATTGCAGGAAGGAAGTGGCGTGGCGCAGGAACTGCTCGAGCGGGAACGCCGTCGGGAGCGCTCCACCGGTCCCGAATGGCGTGCCGCCCACCGCCGGGAGGTGGTGCTGCACGAGAATGTGCAGGACAGCTCCACCGCAGCCACCGGACTTCTGGCGGATGCGCGAGTCCGGGCCGCGGCGTACCTTCCGATCGAGACGCGAGGCCGACTCTTCGGCATCCTCGCGCTCGGCCGCCAGGACAATGCTCCGTTCTCGAGCGAGGATCTCGACCTGTTCCTGCCGCTGGGGCAGCTTCTGGCGACCGCCGTCGAGAACGCGCAGCTCGTTGACGGGCTGCGCCGACTCAACGAACAGCTCGTGGCGCTGCACGAGCTGTCCGCGCGCCTGGCCAGCAACGTCTCCGAGGCCCACGCGGAGCGAGAGACACTGTCGTCCCTGGCGCACAGCCTCGGCGGGCGCGCCGTCTTGCTCTTCATGCCCGATGCCTCCGGCCAACACCTGCGCCTCCGCTCCTCCGTCGGGCTGCCTGCGTCGCTGCGCCAGGATCTCTCGGTCTCGCTGGAGATTCCGCTGGACGACGACCCGGACGACCCGGCCGCCCGCGCGTTCCTGTCTCACCAGATGGTGGAGCACACGGGGTTCGGCAGCCCGCCCGGTGTTGAGGGCTGGAAATACCTGACCGACGTGATTCCGCTCAAGTCCCTGGTGGCCGCTCCGGTGCGCCACCGCGACGAGGCCCTCGGCGCGGTCTGCGTGGGGTTCACTGTCTATCGTGCCCTTGATGACGATGAGCGCCGGCTGGTTCACATGGCCCTGCGGAGTGCCGGAGCGTTCATCTCCAACGCCCGCCTGTTCAGCGATCTCGAGAAACACCGCCACAGCCTGGCGCATCTGTCGTCACAGATCCTCACGGCCCAGGAGGAAGAACGGCGACATCTCAGCCGCGAGCTCCACGACGGCATCGGACAATCGCTGTCAGCGCTGAAGCTCGGAATCGAGATGATGGCGCGGGACAAGAACTCCCTGTCCGACTCCATACGCGAGGATCTGCAGCGCACCCTCGGCATCGCCTCGGATACCATCGCCGAACTCAGACGGATCTCTCACGACCTGCGACCGTCGATCCTCGACGACCTCGGGCTCATTCCGACGTTGCGCTGGTTTGCCCGACGATTCACGGAGCAGACCGGCGCCGAGGTCAGTGTCGAGGTGCGCGGAGACGGGCGGGGTATCGCCCCCCGCCAGGACGTGAATCTGTACCGGATCGTCCAGGAGGGGTTGAACAACGCCGTGACACACGGCAAGGCCCGCCGCATCCGGGTGGCCATCGATATCGACACGTCCATGCTGAAGATGGTCATCACCGACGACGGCTGTGGGTTCGACGCGTCGGCCGTGCCGTCCGCGGAATCGCCGGGGCTCGGGTTGGCCAGCATCAAGGAACGAATTAACCTGATGGGGGGTCGCTTCCGCACCAAGACCAGACCAGGTGCCGGAACGAGTCTGATCATCGAGGTACCTTCAACGGACACCACCCCAACGCGGCCCGGCTCCTGACGACACGAGGAGGTCGAAGTGACCGAGGACGATACCCAGAACGAATCGCCCATCCGGGTCTTCATCGCCGACGACCACACGCTGTTTCGCCAGGGAGTTCGCCGGCTCCTGGAGGACACGGAGATCGCGGAGGTCATCGGCGAGGCCGCTGACGGCGCCGATGCTGTCCGGAAGGTGGTCGAGTGCTCACCGGACGTCGTGCTGATGGATATCTCGATGCCACACCTCAACGGCATCGAGGCCACCCGACAGATCCTGAAGAAGACTCCGGAGCAGCGCATTCTCATCCTGACGATGCACGACAACGAGAAATACATCGGCCAGATCCTGCGCGCGGGAGCCGCAGGATACCTGCTCAAGGATACGCCGAGCAACGATTTTCTCTCCGCTATCAAGGCAGTGCATCGCGGCGACTCCTACCTGTCGCCGTCGGTGTCGCGCAAGATCCTCGACGGTCTCTTCCAGGATCGAGAATCGCGTGGAAGGCGCACCGGAGTCGATCTACTCACACCGAGAGAACGAGAAATCCTCACACTGCTGGCCGAGGGCAAGTCGAACCGAGAGATTGCGGAATTGTTGTTCATCAGTCCGAAGACAGTGGACGTGCACCGGACGAACATCATGAAGAAGCTCGATATCCACAGCATCGTCCAGCTCGTCAAGTACGCCATACACCAGGGCCTCGTCGAGATCTGACCGCCGTCCCGGGTCGTGCCGGCCCGACCCCCGCTACTCCCCTCGCCATGCCCCTGCCATGTTCCTGTATGTCCGCCTAAGGGACTCACCCGATTTACATGGCCTTCCACGAATCCTTATTGTTTGTACGTGAGTTCCGCTGAGGCATCGTCGACCTCCGGGGACGGCCCCACTCGCGTCCTGCTTGTCGATGACCACACGCTGTTCCGGGAGGGCGTCGCCCGCCTGCTGGCGGAGGACGGTGCCATCACGGTGGTCGGAGAGGCCGCCACCTCCGAGGCCGCGATCGAGTCCTGTCGGGACCTCGAACCGGATCTCGTCGTGATGGATCTGATGATGCCCGGCACGGGTGGGATCGAGGTCACCCGGACACTCCGCAAGGCGCATCCAGATCTCAGGATCCTGGTGCTCTCCCTCCATCGGGATCGTGCGTACGTGGCCCGATCCCGGCAGGCCGGCGCCAACGGATACCTGCCAAAGGACATCGATCTCGACACATTGCTGCATGCCCTGAGGCAGGTGGCGGACGGAGAGGATGTTTTCCCCGAGGACTCACAAGATGCGGAGGAGGTGGCCGGACGGACCGGAAAGCGCCCACGAACCCACCTGACGCCCCGGGAGACCGAGGTCCTCAGCCTCGTTGCGGAGGGTCTGTCCACGCGCCAGGTGGCCGACCGGCTGGGCATCAGCCCCAGGACGGTCGAGGCCCACCGGCGTGTCATCACCCAGAAGGTCGGCGAGAAGAAACTGGCGAATCTCGTCCGCTACGCCATCCGCCAGGGGCTCGTATCCCCCTGACGCGCCCCCTGTTTTGACGCACCCGGGGTGACGTGCTAAGTTTCCCCTTTGCCTCCGGCCTGTCCGGGATTCACCCTGCATGAGCAGGAACCATCGTCGCGAGGAACCGTTTTGTCATGCCTGAAAACGTCGAGGTCAGGGTCAAGGACGACCTGGAGAAGGCGCTGAGGAAGTTCCGGCGCAAGTTCGAGGCCGCCGGCATCCTGCGGGATATCAAGCAGCACATGGCGTTCGAGAAGCCGAGTGAGCGACGTCGGCGCAAGCAGCGCATGGCCATCCGCCGGCTTCGCAAGCAACTCGCCCGTCAGGAAGAGGAGTAAGCGCTCCGACACCTCAACGCGTGTGTCGGGGTCGCCGCTCCCAGGTCGCCTGATGGATCGTCCGACCGGCCGCCCTGTACTTG
The DNA here is from genome assembly GCA_046757965.1 of Acidobacteriota bacterium. Classification (GTDB taxonomy): domain Bacteria; phylum Acidobacteriota; class Polarisedimenticolia; order SMYD01; family SMYD01; genus JBHHZI01. The sequence goes on from JBHHZI010000003.1 coordinate 46,368, forward strand.
ACCTCGTAGTTCGTGTGCCCGCTCTCGCCTGCCGGGAGACGCCCCTCCAGCGCGAAGCCGGCGCGACGCTGGAAACAGCGGTGGCTCGAGACCAGTGAATCAATCCTCTCGAAGTACTCGGTGAAGTCGGTGGCCACGTTGAGGACCCCGCCGTCCGCCAGGACCCGTGCAATGCCCTCGACGAACGAGGGATGGAACAGCCGGCGTTTCCTGTGGCGCTTCTTCGGCCACGGGTCCGGAAACAGGACGTGCACCGCCTGCAGGGAGCCCGACGCCAGACGAGCCTGCACGATCTCGTCGGCATCCGCTCTCACGAGACGCAGGTTCGGCAGAGCGCGCCGCCGGGCCCGCTCCCGCGCGATGTTCAGGTAGCGACGGGCCCGCTCGACTGCCAGAAAATTCCGCCCGGGGTACTTCTCGGCACAGTGGATGATGAAACGGCCCTTACCGCAGCCGATCTCCATCTCCAGCGGCAGCACCCGGGGAAAGATCCCTGACACGTCGCCGTCCACGGCAACGCCATCCAGATACACACCGACGTGCCACCTGGCGGACGGCGAGCACGGTCGGGGATCAACGCATGGAGCCATGCACGGGATGGTATCGCACCATCTACATGTGCGACTTGCCGGAAGCCTCGTCTACTCCGAGCTGGTCGAGGACCCGCCGATCCATCCGCCAGCGGGGAGCCACCTTCACCCAGACGTTCAACATGACCGGAACGTGCAGGAGAGCCTGCATCTGCAGACGGGCGGCGGAGGCAATCTCCTTCATCATGGCTCCCGACCGCCCGATCAGAATGGCCTTCTGTGACTCCTTTTCGACCAGCACGAGAGTGTCCAGCTCCACGCGGCCGGCGGCGGTCTCGTGGAATCGTTCCACCAGAACCGCGGTCGAATGAGGGAGCTCATCGCGCGTGTGAATGATGACCTGTTCGCGCAGCAATTCGGCCACCAGGAAGCGCTCGGGCGCATCCGTGAGTTCGTCCCGGGGGAAGAGAGGGGCTCGAACCGGCAGGATCCTCCGGATGCGATCCTCGAGACGGTCGATGTTCTCTCCCGTCTGCGCCGAGACGGGAATCACCTCGGCGAACTCATTGTCGTGGGTCACACGCGCGATGAGCGGCAGCAGTGACGGCCTGGACATCCGGTCGATCTTGTTGATGACCAGGAACACCGGCTCGCAGCGGCGGGCGGCAAGATCCATGACATAACGATCACCGGGCCCGAGCCCGGCAGGTCCATCGATGATCACGAGAAGGATGTCCATCCCCTCGAGGCCGGCCAGCGCGGCCGCGACCATGCGGCGGTTCATGGCAAATCGAGGACGGTGAATCCCGGGCGTATCCATGAAGATCACCTGGGCATCCGGGTAGGAGCGGATGCCCTGCACACGATTGCGCGTGGTCTGGGCCACATCGGTGACGATGGCCACTTTCCGGCCCACCATCCGGTTCAAGAGCGTTGATTTCCCCACGTTCGACCGGCCGAAGAGCGTCACGAAGCCGCAGCGGTGGGCGGGGCACGGCGGCGACTCATCCGCGGCGGCACCGTCCACATGGTGCGCCGGCTCCGGACCCCGGCTCACCGCCGATCTCCTGATCCCACCCTGGGCGGCTGGCATTGCCGGATCCGGACCCGGCGCACACGCCGCTCGTCGGCGTCCAGGATCTGAACGACCGCGCCTTCATACTCGATCTGCTCTCCCTTGCGGGGCAGGCGACCAAGAAGAGACGTCACCAGTCCACCCACCGTGTCCACATCCTCGGCGGAGACATGAACGCCGGCGAGCCGCGCCATCTCGTCCACGTCGGCCAGCCCGGACACTAGCCACACGCCTTCCTTTTCCTCGACGATGTCCCGCTCTCCGTCATCATGCTCATCGTCGATCTCGCCGACGATCTCCTCCACCATGTCCTCGATGGTGACCAGGCCGGCCGTTCCGCCATACTCGTCGATGACAATCGCAAACGCCGTTCGCGCCTTCTGCATCTCCCGGAGCAGATCCTTCACCTGCTTGGTCTCCGGAACGAACATCACGGGACGGACGTACGACTCGATGGACGTGGAACCGGCCTCCGCCCAGACCGGGAGCAGATCCTTGAGGCTGACGACGCCCTCGATCTGATCGATCGATGCGCCGAGAACCGGTAGGCGGGAATGATTCGACTCCACGAACTTGCGGCGCACCTCTTCCAGCGGCGCGGAGCGGTCAACCACGACCATCTCCATGCGGGGGCACATGACCTCCCGGACGATGGTGTCGCCAAAATCCACCACGTTACGCACGAGATCCCCCTCTCCCTCCTCGAGGATGCCCTCCTCCTCGCCCATCGAGACGAAGGCGTGGACCTCCTGCTGGATATCGTCATCGGTTCGTGGTGCTCCCTCCGCGTGGAATCGACCGGCGATCCGGCGGGTGACCCCGTCGATGAGCAGCACGACCGGGAGCAGCGCCGTCGCGACCACGCCGGCAACCGGGGCTGAGATCGCCACCGCACGATGAGGGACCAGAGCCACGATCAGGCGGGCGAGGATCGTCCTCAGGACGATGACGAGCACCGCCCCCGAGGCGAGAAAGGCCACCATGACCCGCCAGCCCACCGCCAGGCCCGGCCAGAGGCGTTGCACGAGGTCCGCCGTGAGCAGGGCGGTGAGAATGAGAATGGAGTGGAAGGCGATCTGGACGCCGAGCTGGATCGCCTCACGCCCGCCGGGCCGTCCCCAGCGCCTCAGGAATGGTCCGGGCAGGCCCGCATCCTCGAAGACGCTGGCAATCCGGATCCGGGACAGATCGTTGTGGGCAGCGCGAAACATCGCCAGCAGGAAGTACAGGGCCGCCAGACCTCCGACGGCCAGCCCTTCCCAGGTCGCGGACGACAGGACGCCACTCATTCCGGGCATTCCTCGCCGAGGTGGCCTCGAACCAGGACCCGGCCGGGGTGGTCCGGCATCACGGCGGCCCGGATCCGGTACTCCTCCTCGTTCATCTCCCCCGCGTCGGTTTCATGGTCCATGCCCCGCAGGTGCAGAAAGCCGTGAATGAGAAGGTACCGGAACTCCGTCGCAACTGCATGGTGCCGCTGGGCGGCCTGCCGGGCCACCTTGCCGGTGGCCAGGATCATGTCGCCGCTGGCCCGGGCGGTCCGCGGCCCGCCTTCGAGAGGAAACGTGAGGACGTCGGTGACCCGATCCCGTCCGCGGTATGTCCTGTTCAGCTGCCGCACCTCCCGGTCGGCAGCCAGGACGACGGTGATCTCCCCGCGATCCACGCCGGCCGCCGCCGCGACATCGGCAAGAAACGACTCGAAGTAGTCGGTCCGGGCCGACTCCGCGTCCGCACGCTGCAGGATGGTGATCTCGAGCCCGGAGCCCGGAGGGTCGGCGTCTTCTTCAGCCATGGTCCTGGTCCGGGCCGGCGCCGTTTCGGCCACCTGCAGCCCGGTGGCGCGCCGGCCCCGTCTGATGACGCTCGTAGGCCCCGATGATCTCCCGCACCAGGGGGTGCCGGACGACGTCGTCGCGATCGAAGTAGATGAATGTGATCTCCTTGATTCTCCGCAAGATCTCCTGGACCTCGACCAGCCCCGAGACCTTTCCGGGCGGTAGATCGATCTGGGTGATGTCGCCGGTGACCGCGGTCCGCGTGCCAAACCCGATACGCGTCAGGAGCATCTTCATCTGCTCACTGGTGCAGTTCTGCGCCTCGTCGAGGATGACGAACGCCTGATTCAGCGTCCGGCCGCGCATGAAGGCCAGCGGCGCGATCTCGATGACGCCCTTGGACATGTAGGTCTGCGCCTGCTCGCGATCGACCAGACTGTAGAGAGAATCATACAGCGGCCGCAGGTACGGATTGACCTTCTCGGCCAGATCCCCCGGCAAGAATCCCAGCTTCTCGCCGGCTTCCACCGCCGGCCGGGCCAGCACGATCCGGTCGACCTTGCCCTCCGAGAGGAATTCCAGCGCCATGGCCATGGCGAGAAAGGTCTTCCCGGTGCCGGCCGGTCCAATGCCGAAGACCATGTCCCCGGACCGGATCGAGCGGATGTAATCCGCCTGGTGCACGCTCTGTGGCGACACGCTGCGGCCCCCGGCCACATGGATGCGGTTGGTGACCAGGTAGTCTTCCAGCGACGCATCGTGGTCCTGTCGGATCAGGCGAGCGGCGGAGAGCACATCTGCCTTGCGCACGGTGTGCCCGCCCCGGACCAGCTCGCCCAGCTGGCTGAGGAGCGAGGCCACCAGGCGTTCGCCTTCCGCCGACCCGTCCACGGTGAACTCGCCACCGCGTACCGACAGATGCACATCGAAGGTCTTCTCGAGATGGCGCAGGTTCTCGTCGTAGGCGCCAAGCAGGGTATCCACTCCGTGATCCGGGAGAGTCAGCTTGCGCATCAGCTCGACGACCGGCCGCGCCGGAGATGGCATGCGCGACCGAGGGTATGACCAGATGGAAGTGGGAGAATCGTCGCCGGCCGGTTCGCCTGGGCGGCAGCCCGCGTTGGAAGTCGAATCACACTAACAAGTTACATCTCAGACGGGATCGTGTCAACTTGTTTCACGTCTTCCGGGCCGGAACCGGACTGTCCTCCTCATCGGGCCCGGTGGGTCGCGGATCCTCCGGCGGGACGATGCGGATGTGCAGCGTCTGTGCCTGCTGGGCATCGATGGGAGACGGAGACCCGGTCATCAGATCCGAGGCGCTGGTCGTCTTCGGGAACGCGATGACGTCGCGGATCGAGGCGCAACGGCTCAGCAGCGCGATGATACGGTCAACCCCCAGCGCGATGCCCCCGTGGGGCGGCGCCCCGAACGAGAGCGCCTGCCTCAGGAAGTCGAACTTGGCCCGCGCCTCCTGGTCCGAGATGCCCAGCGTCGCGAACACGCGGTCCTGGACCTCCCGCTGATGAATCCGGATCGAGCCACCGCCGATCTCCGCCCCGTTGACGACCAGATCGTAGGCCCTCGCCCGGACCTCGCGGGGCGAGGCTTCCAGCTTGTCCAGATCCGCCTCCTGCGGGGCGGTGAACGGATGATGCCGGGCATAGAACCGGCCGTCCTCGGCATGCCACTCGAAGAGAGGAAAATCGGTGACCCAGACGATCTTGTGCTCCGTTTCCTGCTCCGGACCGGGAACCAGTCCCAGCCTGTTGCCAAGCCACAGACGCAGGCTGCCGAGAGCGGTGGCGGCCGTCTCGGCCTCAGCCGCCACGAACAGGGCTACATCACCGATCCCGGCGCCAACGGCAGCCGCCGCCGCTCGAGCAGCGTCTTCGCCGAGAAACCGGGCGATGGGAGACGTGACGCCCGTATCGTCGATCTTGATCCAGGCCAGCCCGCGCGCACCCCATTCCCTGGCGCGCTCGGCGAGCGCATCGATCTGGCTGCGCGGTACCGCCGCGCCGCCCGGCCACGCCACACCACGCACTACGCCCCCCGCCTCGATCACCTTGTCAAAGACACGGAACCCCTTGCCGGACACCACGTCCGAGACATCCCCGATCTCCAGGCCGAAGCGAAGGTCCGGTCGGTCCGTGCCGAAACGGGCCATGGCTTCATCCCAGGTCATGCGCGCGAACGGGGTCGCGATCCGGTAGCCGGCGGCCTCGAACATCTTCGAGATCACGCCCTCCACGAGATCCTGGATGTCCCGCTCGTCGACGAAGGACGCCTCGATATCGATCTGCGTGAACTCCGCCTGGCGATCTGCGCGCATGTCCTCGTCGCGAAAGCAGCGGGCCACCTGGAAGTAGCGATCGAACCCGGAGACCATCAAGATCTGCTTGAAGATCTGCGGAGACTGGGGAAGGGCATAGAAACATCCCGGGTGAACCCGAGACGGGACCAGGTAGTCCCGCGCTCCCTCGGGCGTCGGCTTGGTGAGCACCGGCGTCTCGATCTCCAGAAACCCTTTCTCCGACAGGAACTCACGGGTGGCCAGGAGTGCGCGATGACGCAGGCTGAAGATCTCCTGATAGCGCGGCCGGCGCAGGTCCAGGAACCGGTAGCGAAGGCGAAGGTCTTCCGCCGCCGTGCTGTCCTCGTTGACCGAGAAAGGCAGCACGTCGGCTCGATTGAGAATCCTCACGACCGCCGCCCGGACCTCGATCTCGCCGGTCGGCAGATTCTCATTGATGTTCTCCTGGCCCCGGCGGGCCACCGTTCCCTCCACCGCAAGGACAAACTCGCCGCGCACGGTCTCACCTGTGGCGTGGGCGTCGGGAGCCTCCTCCGCGTCGAACACCACCTGGACCGTGCCACTCCGGTCACGCAGATCGATGAAGATCAGGTGGCCATGATCCCGCCGCCGATGAACCCATCCGGCCAGACGGACGACCTGCCCCGTGTCCGCGGCGCGCAGTGTGCCACAGACCGTGGTCCGGTACGCGGTGCTATCGACTGCCGGCATGTCTGATCTCCTCGACGAGTTCGGCCAGCGCGTCGAGAGCGAACTCCGCTTCCACGCCGTCCTCGAGCCGCCGGAGTGTGGCGCGGCCGGCACTCAATTCATTCTCCCCGATCACCAGGGTGTGACGCGCCCCGGATCGGGCGGCGGCGCGCATCTGTGCCTTCACCGACCGCTGCGTCACGTCCAGGGCGGCGATCAGACCGGCATGACGGAGCCGCGTGGCCAGCTGGCGGGCGCGCCGCATCGCCTCGGACCCGACCACGACCAGGTGAATGTCGGCCACCGGGCTCTTGCCGGCCTCCTCCGGGAGGATCATCACCAGGCGATCCAATCCGAGGGCGAAGCCGAACCCCGGCACGTCCGGCCCACCGAGCTGGGACACCAGCCCGTCGTACCGTCCGCCGCCGACCAGCGCATTCTGCGCACCCAGACCGGACGCCGTGACCTCGAACGCCGTGCGGACGTAGTAATCGAGACCCCGGACGAGCCGGGGAGCCAGATCGAACTCCACTCCCAGGGATGCCAACCCGTCCCGCACCGCCGCGAAATGCTCGCCACAGGCATCACAGAGGTGTTCGACCAGAACCGGCAGGCCGGCCGCACGATCGACATCCACCTTGCAGTCGAGGACACGCAGCACATTGGTCTCGAACCGCCTCTGGCAGTCCTTGCAGTACGATCCGATCTGTGGATCCAGGACCTGACGAAGGAGATCGGTGTATGGAGGACGACAGGCCCGACAGCCGACGGAGTTCAGATGCAGGCGCATACCCGAAACACCGAGAGCGGTCAGATAGTGGAGGACCATCTCGATGGTCTCCACATCCACCACCGGAGAATCGGCGCCGAGAACCTCTGCCCCGATCTGGAAGAATTGCCGGAACCGCCCCTTCTGCTTGCGCTCGTAGCGGAACATCGGCCCGGTGTAGTACCAGCGAGTCAGATCCTCGCTCCGGTGAATGCGCCGCTGGACGAACGCCCTGACCGCCGGCGCCGTTCCTTCGGGACGGAGAGTGAGCGAGCGACCACCCCTGTCGGTGAACGTGTACATCTCCTTCGAGACGATGTCGGTCTGCTCGCCCACCGAGCGCGCGAACAGCTCCGTGAACTCGAAGATCGGCGTCCGGATCTCCCGAAAACCGTAGCAACGGAACAGTGACCGCGCCGTGTCCTCGCAGGTCTGCCACGGCCCGATCTCGTCGGGCAACAGGTCTCTGGTGGCCTCGACGGTGCGGTACAAGACTCCTCCCCGGTGCACTGGTCCGCCAGGGCGGGCAGCGTAACACAGGCCCTCGGACCCGGCAATTCGCATGTTATGCTTCCGCCTCCATGCGTGTCGCACCCCTCAGAGACCGGACCCGCGCGTCGTTGGTGGCAGTTGTCGCCGTGCTGGCCACGAACCTGGTCGCAGGAGTCGGCGGCCCGGTGCCGTTCGCGCAGGTGCGCCCCCTGGTGCTGGAGGATCCATCTCACGCGGTCCCGCCGGAACCACCACCCAGGTTACCGCCCCGACGGGCGACCCTCTCCCGGCAGTGGGAGATCGAGGCCGGCGGCCAGATCGTCGACGGATTCCTGGGCGGACCCGGCGGAGTTGTCTTCGCCACGCACGACGGCACCGTGCGGCTGTCGTCACCCGACTCCGGTCAGGCGATCTGGGTGCGCCGGCTCGCAGCGCCGGTGGAGTTCGCCCCGGCCGGCATCAACCGGCGAGTGTACATCGTCGCCGGGCACCAGCTCTTCGCCCTGGCAGCAGAAACCGGTGAGCTCGTGTGGACCACGGAACTCCCTGGTGAGCCGGCGTGGGCGCCGGTTGCCGACAATCAGCGCGTCGTCGTGTCGCTGACCTCCGGGGAGATCGTCATCATCGATGCAGGAGCCGGCATCCCTCGCGGGACGGCCTCGCCGGGCTGCCTCGCCTCGGCACCCCCGCGGATTCAACGCAACCGGATCGCCATCGCCTGCCGGGAAGGTGCCGTTCTTCTTCTTGACCCGGACAGTGGAGAGACGGTCTGGCGCCGGAAGACCCGGGCTGCGGTGCGGACGGCCCCGTTCATCGGCAAGAAATCGGTCCTCGTCGCCGACGACAGCCGGCGGCTGCTGGCGCTGGGTCTGAGACATGGCCGGCCGCGATACGCCGCGCACCTCGCCGCCCGTCCCGGGCCCTTTCTCATCGTCCGGCAGGGCACGGTTCTCGTCGGCGCGTTCGACAACATGCTCTATGCGTTCAGGGGGGCCGGGGGTCACATGCTGTGGAGCGCCGATATCGGAGCCCGCCCCGCCTCCCCGCCGGCGGTACGCGGCGATATGGTCGTCAGCATCCCGATGCTGTCCACCTCGATCGTGGTCGTCGATCTTCGCGACGGAGCCGTCATCGGTGACGAGCCACTGGCCGACCCGGACCGTCATTCCGCCGGAGGACCGGTGTTCGCCGGCCGGATCCTGGTGGTTGCCAGCCGGCCGGTCGGCGGCGGGCCGGGATGGCTGACCGGCTATACCGTCGAGGTCGAGGAAGTCGCCCGCGGTGTGGCGTCCGCCGCAGCGCGCGGTCCGTCGCGGTGACCCGCCGGATCTAGTTCCCGGGCTGCTCCGGGTCCACAGATTCGGCCGACGCGTCCGGTCTTTCCCAGCGGCGCCGCAGCAACCGCCGCACCGGTGCGGGCAGCGGGATCATCCTGTTGACCCGGGCCTTGTACTCGAGGTAGTCGGCGCCGAACCGATGTTCGAGCTCCACCTCCTCGACCTCGACGATGACATAGAGGGCGAAGAGATTCAGCGCGGGACAGAGACCGAAGAGAGCAATCGGCGACGCGAACAGGAACGCCAGGCCGTAGTAGTACAGGAGATAGCCGAACACCATGGGGTTGCGGCAGTAAGCGAACGGGCCGGCCACCAGCAACCTCTTCGGCGGGACCTTGAACGCCGGCGTGCCACCGGAGAGGCGTAACTGATCCGTGGCGGTCCAGATGACGAACAACTGCCCCACCGCGAGCAGCGGCAAGAACAGAGCCAGGCGCACCCCGATCTGCACGTCGAAGCGCAGATGGAGAAGCTGATCGATGCCGACGAAGTGCTCGACGCCCAGGCTCGCCAGCAGGATGCTGCCCGGCAGCAATACCTCGAAGAGGATGAACCCCCACGCCGTCGCGAACGACTTCGTGGCACGCCCGTACTCTTTTTGCGCCGATCTGAGGATCAGCTCAACGAGCCAGTTCATGGCCTGCCTCACGACGAAACGGGGAACAACCCAGGCAGAGTTCTCACGCTATCACAGAGGGCGTCGCGCCGCTCGCCAGGAGCGGACTGCCCCCCTATATTGAACAGATGACAATCTCGCGCGTGCTGGCCTGGATCTTGCTGTGTCTGACTCTGGTCGGGTCGAGCCTCGTTCGCCAGCTCCACGTGTTCATTCCCGAATGGGCTCCCCTGCCCTGGCCCATCCGGAGCCCGCTGTACATCTTTCTCGTCCTGCTGTTCCTCATCGTGGCGTTCGGATCCGGGCGGGCGAGCCCCGTCGCATCCACGCCCCGACCTGGCCGGGTTCCCCTCGCCTGGCTGGCACCGCTGCTGCTGGCGCTGGTCTACGAGAAGGTGCTGTCCATCACGCTGTACGAGGCCCTGCTGGACCACACCATCCGGGTCTCCTGGATGCGGGACCATCTCGATGCGTGGATTCACCTCGTCATCGGCACCGGCATGACGCTGGCCGTCCTGCTGCTGGTGCCTATCCTGCGCCACGTCTCCATCTCCGACTTCACCATGCCCGCCCGGCTGCGGGCCGGATTCTACCTCCAGATGGTCGCTCTCATCGCGACCTACGCGTTTCTTGCCGGCCTGACAGCGCTGGTCGGCGGAAGAGAAAACCATGTAACCCTGCTGTTCACCACCGGTGTGCCGGTCGTGCTCCTGGCCCTCGGACAGGGCCTGCGGGCCATGTCCGAGGAGTTCTACTACCGGGGACTGCTGCAGCGCGAACTGAACGGTCTCATGCATGCCCTCGGCGTTCGCTCCAGGCGAAACGGACAGGCGCTGGCCGTCGCGATGATTTCGTTCGGCTTCGGCATCGAGCATTTTCGCTTCGGTGCTCCGCTGAGCGAGTCGTACAAGGGATTCGCCTACGCCATGGCGGTCGGATTCCTGTTCGGCTACCTGCTCATCCTGACCGGCAACGTGTTCTTCTGCGGACTGGTGCACGCCACGAACAACTTCGTCAGCGCCGGGGTGATGCCCCGACTCGGCACGGCCGACCAGGTCATCGTCCTCTCCCCTGATACCTTCCTGTACGTGTACCTGGTGGCGGTGTTCGTCCTGGTGTTCATGTTCGCCGCGATCCCCCGCGGAAACCTGCGCCGGGTGTTCTTTCCCGATACCGATCCACCCATGCACGCCTGACCGCCGCGCCGCCGTCAGGGAATCAGGTCGCCCACCGGGTCGCCGATGGCGCGCAACCGTTCGATCTGATTCGGGCCGACGGTGAACGAGACGACCATCCCGTCCCGGTCGGCCTCCGCGACGATCTGACGCAGGAGTTCGTAGAGGTCCGGGTCTCGCGCCTGCGAGACGCCCATCTGCCCCAGCGCCAGCAACCCCTTGGCCGCATCCGCCAGTAATCGCGCGCTGTCATCGTCGGCGGTCAGGGCCCGCAACTCGAAGAAGATGTCCTTGCCGATGTCGACCGAGAACCCGATTGCCTTGATCGAGTGTATGGCGGGATTATCCTTCAATGCCCCGAGAACCTCCAGGTTGCCTCCACTCGCCTCGCCGGCACGCAGCGCCGCCTCGACGACGCCGCGGGCATCGATCAGCCCCCAGATCGGCCGGCGAATCTCGGTGCGGCTGCGCGCGGCCACCAGCTCCGGGGATTCCTTCGAGCGATCGACCACCATCTCCACCGCATCCGCCGTGCCGAAGGACAGCTCCCCGTCGCCGAGAAACGACATGACGAGTTCGACGTCCGCGGTCTGGATCACCGGCATGATCACATGGCCACCGACCTCCCGGGCCACCGGTGCGTAGGCCTTCTCCAGGCGACGCATGGTCTGGTCGGGAAAATCCGCACCGACCACACCGGCAAACGACTGGGGTCGGGTCTCATCGGCGAAGGAATACAGCGTGAAGGAACGGATCGATCCAGACATGTCAGCCAGGCCGGTCGCGGCCAGAAACATCTGCAGCTTCTCGTCGCTGCGGGCCAGCATCCCGACATGCTCGGCAGCCTCCTGGTAGAGATCCGAGTCGCGCAGGCGATCGAGATCCATGTGCAGCACCAGCTTCACACCCTCGGGAAGCGGCAGAGGATCACCCGCGGCCGGAGTCTCCGCCGGGTGCAGGAGGAGTGGCGCGAGCACGATTCCCAGGACGGCCCGATGCCATTTCGACCCGCTCTCACGCCCCATGCTGCCTCCAGGCGCCTCACCCGACGCCCCTCGCGGCGACCGATCGCCGCGAGGCCGAGACTATCGACTCGTCCGCCCCGTCGCAAGCGAAGCGCACGTCATCAGATACGTGGGAAGCGCCCCTCGGGTTCATCGGAGCCGGCCCAGACGGAAAGGGCCGGACCGCAGCGGCCCGGCCCTTTCGGCCCTGAGTCGAGGAGGTGGAGCGCGATCAGTTCATGCAGAGGAAGGGTTCCATGATCTGGCAGAGGTGGAACGGCCGGATCGGCATCGGCGCGCGGCTCGAAACCACGTGCGGCGGCAGGTCAGCGCCTCGCAGAAATTCAGTCATCACGTGCGTGCCGAGATGGCGAAATCTGTCGAGCAGGTCTTCCTGCAGGATCTCGGTCAGGTGATCCTCCCACGAGTCGCTGTGCATCATCTCTGTCGTCGTGTCCTGTTGGTCCAGCATCTTCCCTCCCGTCCCCGTTCGGTTTCTCATCGACCGTTGCCCTGCAGGTGCAGGCGCAGCAACCCGGACACATACACCGGAAAGGCGCCCTTGCCGTTCATCACCATCGCCTCGCGTCCGGCGTTGAAGCCGACGCAGAACCGCGTATCTTCTGTCTGCTCATCACCGACCAGACCGCCGGTGATCACGTCATCGCAATCGCCGAAGAAATCCTCGATGGAGTCGTCCTCATCGCCCATCACGACCCACACGTTGTCGGGAAAGCTTCCGCCCGCAGGCCGGCCGTCCGGGCTGAGCATGATCACGCCGTCCAGTGTCGTGAGACGTCGGGGTCGCTCTCGCCGCGACAGCGAGGCTCTGGTGGTATCCCTCTTGTGCGATTCCGGGGCGATTTCCGACACGTTGTTCCCCCTTTGCCGTGATGGATCAATCATTCCGTTGCGAGGGCATGAAGCACCGCGGAGATCTCGCTGGTGCTCGCTGCGGCATGCGTGTAGTAGTGCACGCCGGTCCGGCGGATCGTCACCTCGGACACCGCGGACTCCCGCGCGTCGAGAAACACGATCGGGAGTCGCGGCGCCAGCGACTTCACATCTGCGAGCAGCGCGTGCGTGCGTGCCGATTCACCGTCCCCGGAGACCACGATCGCCCGCACCGAGAGCGGCTCGGCGCGGAGAAGGGCCAGCGCATCGGCCACGTCCAGCGACAGACAGTCGGACGAGACCGTCGACGCCGTCGTCGGCCCAGCGCTCCCGGCTGGCCCGTCGGCGGCGATGAACAGGACCCACTGTTCATCTCCCATCGTCCGGATGGTGCTCGTCTGTGCCATCCCTGGCCTCCCTGGTTCGATGCAGCCAGGCACCCCAAGAGCAACGTGCATGCCAGCGTGGAACCGACACCTCGGGAAGTGGTTCATCTGACTGAAATGATTGATGTTGCGATCACGTCATCGACGGCCGATGGTGAACATCCGCCAGCATCGCCGGCGAGACCAACCGGCAATCGTGCAAGAAGTGTCACGATGGCGTCACTGCCCGGCCCGCTCTCGGATGGCCGGCCGCAACCGGCTGCGAGAAATCAACTTGAGGTCGGTGAAGGATCTTGACGCCAGGGCGTCACATCGGCCAGGCGCCTGGCGGGACCCGGCGCAAGCTGCTGAACAACATCGACTTGAGGCCAGTGACGAAAGGTGTCGGGAAACGACGGACGCGTCACTCGATTCCGTACTTCTTCAGACGCTTGTACAGAGAGGTGCGGGGAATGCCGAGCAGACGCGCCGCCTGCGCCTTGTTGCCGCGGCACCGGGCGAGGGTCGCCTCCAGATGGGTTTGCACCACCCGGTCAAGCGCCAGCGTCTCGTCGGCGCCGGCCGCGGCCGCGCCCTCCGCCGGCAGGTCGAGATCCTTCGGGCCGATGCGCTGCCTCGACCCGTAGATCGCCGCGCGCTCGATGATGTTCTCCAGTTCCCGCACGTTGCCGGGCCACGCATAGCGCTCCAGCCGTTCCAGCGCCCGGGGAGAGATGGCCATCGGTTTCTTTCCCTGGCGGCGGCAGGCCTGGGCGAGACAGTTCTCGGCCAGCAGACCGACGTCGCCGTGGCGGTCGCGCAGCGGGGGCAGACGGATCACGACACCACTCAGACGGAAGTACAGATCCGAGCGAAGGGTGCCCTGCTCCATCTCCGCCTGGGGGTCGGCATTGGTGGCGGAGATGACCCGGACGTCGATGGACCGCGGGGCGGTGTCGCCGACGCGGCGCACTTCCCGCTCCTGGAGAACCCGCAGCAGACTGCGCTGGATGGCCTCGTCCGTGGCGCCGATCTCATCGAGAAAAATCGTTCCGCCGCTGGCGGCCTCGAACAGTCCGACCTTCGAGCCGACGGCGCCGGTGAACGCGCCCTTGACATGGCCGAACAGCTCGCTTTCCAGGAGGTTGGCGGGAAGGGCCGCACAGTTGATGGCCAGGAAGGCGGCTCCGGCCCGGGTGGAATGCCGATGAATCTCCCGCGCCGTCACCTCCTTGCCGGTGCCTGACTCCCCGAGGATCAGCACGCTGGTGCCGGTCGGCCCGACCTTCTGAATGTCGTCATAGACCGACTGCATCAGATCGGAGGCCCCGATGAGAGCTCCGAAGGAGCCGCGTCGGTCCCAGACCATCCGCCGGAGGCGAGCGTTGTCGTCCCGCAATGCCTTGCGCTCCAGCGCCCGCGAGACGGCCAGCCGGAACCGATCAATGTCCAGGGGCTTGGTGACGTAGTTCTCGGCACCGTCCTTGATCGCCGCCACGGCGCTGTCCACCTCTGCGCGCCCGGTCAGGAAGATGACAGGCACCTCCGGCCAGGACGCACCGACGTTCTTCAGCAGCTCGAATCCGTCCATGCCGGGCATCATGAGGTCGGCGATGACCAGGTCGACCTCGGTGTCGCGCAGGTGCTTCAGGGCGGCTTCCCCGGACAGCGCCGTGTCGACCGCATGACCTTCCGGCGCCAGAATGTCGCTGACCAGCGTGACCTGTGAGGGCTCGTCATCCACGACGAGAATACGCCCGCGCCGCGCGGTGTCTGAGACGGTCTGCTTCGAACGGCTCGGCATGGTCATCGGGGGCGGGCAAGAACACGCCCGGCAGCATCGTAGCCCAAAACGGGTCCAGCGGCGAGATGGGATACTCCCCCTGGCAGCGTTATTGATCGGTAGTGGTGCGTGGGGTAGCGTGCCCATGATCGCGTCGCGCACCCCGGAGGTCTCCTTGCATCCTGTCCGGTGGAGGCTCGTCACCGCCGGCATCGCCGTCGGCGCCGCGCTGCAATTGTCATCCGTTGCCCGACCCGCAACCATCGCCTGGCAGAACGGCCCCTCCCGGGTCGAGCTTGGCGGCATCGCCCACCTCGATCTGCCCGCCGAATTCGCCTTCACCGGCGCCGCGGGTGCTGCGATATTTCTCACCGCCACCCATAACCCGCCATCGGGCCACGAGATCGGCGTCATCGTTCCGATCGTGCATGACAGCACGCGCGGCTGGTTCGTGAGCTTCGAGCAGGTGGCCGCCGGCCACATCCGGGACGAGGAGCGGGAGACGCTGGCGCCCGACACGTTGCTGAGGTCGATTCGCGACGATGCCGCCGCCCGCAATCGTGCCCGGCTGGCTGCCGGCTGGCCGACGCTCACTGTCACCGGCTGGGCCCTGCCGCCGGTCTACGATGACACGAGCCACCGTCTGAGCTGGTCAGTCGCGGGCACCACGCCAACCGGAGCCGTGACAAACCATTCGGTACGGTTTCTCGGACGGCGCGGTTACGTCACTGCCGAGATGGTGGTGAGGAAGGCTCTCGATGCCGAGGTGGCCACGCAGTTCGATACCCTGATGGACCGTTTCGCCTTCGACCCCGGGCACCGGTACGGTGACTTTCGCCCTGGAGACCCGGTGGCGAACGTGCAACTCGGAGATCTCGTCGTGCGGGAAGCCATCACCCTCGCCAAGCGACCCGGTCTCTTCACCCGTCTGTGGCGATTCCTGGCCTTCACCATGGTGGTGGTCGCCTTCCTCGCCCGCAGACTCTACCGCACCCTCCGGCGCCGCTCGCCACTGTCAGACGCCGACCGGTAACAGCCAGGATTGCCCACCCCGCCAGCAGCCCAGTAGAGTCCATGTCGTCTCGACCGATCAGGATGCCGGCAGACCCGGAGCGGTTTACCGCTCACGAGGTCGGGCACACGGACCGCGCACTGCCACCGGAAATGCAGACCACCAGTCGATGCGGCACCTCATCTCATCGGCGCAACTTTCGGGGGGCAACTCGCACCTCCGAGTGGGAGGACGGCCCGGCGCGGATCTCATGGCTCTTCGTCACAGTTCGCACCTCGCAGTTCACGCTCGTTGCGAAAGAAGCGACCAACACGGGGAGATCCGAGCCGCCAGATCAACCCCAGCGGCGCCACACCGCGCACTGCGGCGAACGACCCGTGTTCGCCCTGTTGATGGTGAAATCGACACAGGCACACCTGATTCTCGTCGGCCTTCAGATCACCTCCCCGGGATCTGTACACGATGTGGTGACTCTCCAGATGACGTCGTGAAGTGCACCCAGGCGCCGCGCACCGCCAGCCGTCGCGCTCGTAGATCCGCCGAGATGGACGCCACGGCATCAACCGGGGATCGTCCCAGGTGGAGATGTAGTCCTCGAGAACCGCGAGCAGCCCAACCCACATCGGTATCCGTCCCGTGCGGTGCGCCACCTGCCGAGCCACACGGAGAGCTACCGTATCGTCATCGGTGGTGACCGGCGGGGTCCGGTCACCTTCCGTGGAAAACAACCGTGGCACGACATGGCCGCCCGGGTGTCCCGACTCGTCGCGTACGCTCCCCGACTCGACATCGTCGGAGAACCGGTGGCCCGCGTGCGCTCCCACGTCCGTCTCACGCGCCAGACCCTGGGAGCCCGGCCCGGGGAACCATGCGAAAGACGTGGACCCATCCGCCTCGCGATCCCCGTCAACGCGGCAGACCACCTGTTCGATCTGCCGACGCCGGCCATCGACGACAATCAGAAAATCCGCAGCGAGGGCGGAGGACAGATTGAACCGGACCGTCTTTGTCCCCACCATGGCCCCGGAACGCTCCCCCACGGCGCGCAGTCGAGCCTGCGTGTCGCCCGGCCCCCGTCGCAGCGACGTGTACCACTCACGTGCCGTCGGGGGAAGGATCCAAGCATGGTTCCCCGGTTCAGAACGATTGCGTGATCGCAACCGGATCTCGTCACGCAAGCGTTTCAGCGTGACCTCCCCTGCATGGCGGATCCACGCGCGCTCGGCGCGGACGTCGAAGTAGGCTGTATCCCGCCGCAAGAACCGGATCAGCAGGAGCACCGCCTCGAAACCGATTCGACCCTCCTCGTAGGCCCTCGCCAACTCCGAGCGTTCAGCAACTGCCCGGGCCACCGCCACACGATCGCGGGCTGTCGTGCGGCTCAGGCCGAGGCGCTGTTCGGCATAATGTTCCAGGCCGGTGAAATCGAGCGCGCGGAACGCCCGTGCCGCCCCGAGGATCATCAGGATCCGGGCGAGTTCCCGCTGCAGCGCGTCTTCCAGTTCCACGAACGTGCTGAGTTGCCTGTCGAGTTCCACCGCGTCGCCGACACCTGCCGCATGAAGAAGATTCTCGACGTCCACGAGCATCCGGATGGTGCGTCGCTCCTCGGCTCGCGGACCGGCCGGCAGGTGATTCCAGGCGCCGGTCGAATCGTACACGTTCGCCTCGATGTCCCGGCGAACGGAGCACCGGGTGCGCCGCGGCGGCTCGAACCGTCCAAGATCCACCGCCTCGCAGCCAGCCTGCGTCTCGGCGATCAGTGATTCGACCAGCGACTCCAGCGACTGCTCCCGCCCGCAGACCGCCGAATGAAGATCTCTTGTGTCCTCGACAAGATCGCGAACCGGCGCTGGCATCAACATGCAGATCGTTCGCCGCCACGCACCCGGTTCGGATGCCGTCGCGGATCTGCCGGCTGCGACCGACTCGCCGCCTGCCGGATCCGTCTCCGCCACACCCGACGAAGCAACGGCACCAGACGACGCCGGCCGAGCGACGTCATCCAGGGGCCAACGGGAGCCCTGCTCGCGAGCCTCGCGAATCGCTTGCTTGAGGGAGCGCACGGGAACGCGACGAGCCAGCGCGATCCAGGCCTCGACCGATTCCGGGGTCACGAACCGCGCAAGCGCCAGGGCCGCCACCTGACCGAGCGCGCGCCGTCCATCCGTACCGGTGAGAACTCGTTCGAGCACCGGAAGCCGCTGCAAGGCGTCTCCCAGGACCGCGCGATCGCGCAGCCAGCGACCCGATCGCGACAACGACTCCCGGGCATGGTCGTCCACGCGGGCGTAACCAAGGTACTTCCATGCCTCGCACTTCATCCACGCACGCGCGGTACGGGCGATGCCCGGGAGAAGGCGGTTCAGCGCCTCCTTGATGGCCAGAGCCAGACCATCGTAGGTACATCGCGTGAGGTCCGGCGCCACGACGCTGACCGGACCTCGGCTTGGCGCCGAACCGCTCGCCGAACGGGGCCTGCGCGCCCCGACTGGCCGTGTCCACGTGCCCGGAACACGGCCGAAGCGAGTCGGAACTGGCCGACTCTGGGTGAGGTGTGTGCTGGACGACACGCCCGTGGTCGCAGACAAGATGCCGACCTCTCCTCGGAGGCATCCGGCAAGCAGAAGAACACAGAGTGGGCAGGCGGGCAGCGATTCGAACGAGAGCCTATACGAATACACGACGAAAGTCAAGCGCCGCCGGGAGGTTTTCGCCATTCTCGGGGGCTGCGCATTCTTCCACCACCTTCCGGTCCCTGCCGCGATTACAGTCGAGTTTCGCCATATCCGTCTCGGTCGAACCGTTACGGACGCCCTGTTTGACAACTTCCATCACGACGTCTCGACTCAGAGCATTTGTGACCTTCTGGTCGAAT
>JBHHZI010000004.1:0-58508 GCA_046757965.1 Acidobacteriota bacterium
AATGAACCCATTCCGGCCCGCCTTTTCTCCTCGTCCCCGGTGTCCCATTCCGCTGCCGCTGGTCCTGCAGTGAGCCGCAGTGTGGCCCGGCAACGTCAGTCCGGATAGCCTGGGCGGCCCGCCCGCCCCGGCCGGAGCCCGGCTCCCGGCCACCCAGGTACGGGATTGGACTTGCTGTTCTGGCCAGCCCGCCGTATCATTCCGGTCTCTTTCGGAGGGGGAATGAGCAGAGGCTCCGCTCTGGCGATGGCGGCGTGTGCCCTCGTCCTGATCTGTCTGGCGTCGGTTCTCTCCGCCTCGGCGGCAACCTTCACCGTGGCGCCCCGGCTGGACCAGGGGAGCTGCTCGGTGGCCCCGAGCGGCCTCTGCTGCCTGCCGGGCGACCCGAACAGCCCGTGCGTCGAGGCCGATTTCTGCTCCATCACCGACGCGGTGACCTCCCTGACCGTGCAGGTCGGCGACACCGTCGTCGTCATGCCCGGCACCTACTTCGAGAACATCACCATGAAGAACGGCGTCAGCCTGCTTGGATCCGGCGAGGCGGTCACCATCATCGACGGGTGCCAGGCGGCGCCGGTGGTGACCTTCAACGCCAACGGCAACTCCAGCACGGTCCTCTCCGGATTCACGGTGCGAAACGGCCGGGCCAACAAGGGCGGAGGCATCCTGTTCCTGCAGGCCGGCGCCTCCAGGACCCTGGGGAACCAGGTGATCACCCGGAACATCATCGAGGACAACACGGCCTTCCAGACCGGGGGGATCTTCGGCATCGGCGGCGGGCTCTACCTGTACCGCCAGAGCCCGACCATCACCAACAACGTGTTTCGCAACAACACCGCGGACCAGATCGGCGCCGGCCTGAGCCTCAGCTACACCGACGCGGTGGTGACCAACAACACCATCACGGGCAACACCGCGGTGGGCGGTTCGGGGCTGGCGCAGATCGGCGGCGGCGTCTACATGTACACCATCAAGGGAACCGCCCTGCTCTCCAACGATGTCATCCAGGGCAACACGGCCGGCTCGGGCGGGGGGATCTATCGCCTGCAGGACGGCACCTACACCGCCACGGTGACGGTGCGCAACTCGAGCTTCTTCGGCAATGCCGGCGGCGATTGCACCGGCCAGGATTGCACCGGCAATCTGTTCGCCGACGCCCAGTTCGTCGCCCCGCTCACCGGCGATCTGCGGCTGCAGTTCGGCTCGCCGGCCATCGATACGGGCAACGACACCGACGCGGCGGTCTCGAGTGTCGACCTGGTCGGCCAGGACCGGGTGCTCGACGGCGACGACAACGCCACGGCCACGGTCGATCTGGGCGCCATCGAGCACTGCGAAAACGATCCCGATCTGGACACGGTCAACAACTGCACCGACAACTGTCGCACCGACAGCAATCCGCTGCAGGAGAACCTCGACGCCGACCGGTTCGGCGATGTCTGCGACAACTGTCCGGCGGACGTCAACGACGCGCAGACCGACACGGATGCCGACACGGTGGGTGATGTCTGCGACAACTGCCCGGTCGACGCCAACCAGACCCAGCAGGACACCGACGGCGACACGGTGGGCAACGCCTGCGACAACTGCCCGACCGTGGCCGACCCCACCCAGGCCGACGGCGACGGCGACACGGTGGGGGATGTCTGCGACAACTGTCCCGCCGTGTCCGACCCCACCCAGGCGGACGGCGACGCCGATCTGGTGGGCGATGTCTGCGACAACTGCCCGGTGGATGCCAACGCCAACCAGTCGGACGTGGATGGCGACACGGTGGGCGATGTCTGCGACAACTGTCCCACCGTGCCCAACACCAGCCAGGCGTTCACCGATGCCGACGCCGACACGGTCAACGACCTGTGTGACAACTGCCTCGGCGTGGCCAACACCGATCAGTCGGATGTGGATGCCGACACGGTGGGGGATGTCTGCGACAACTGCCCGGCCGACGCCAACACGACGCAGACCGATACCGACCTCGATATGGTGGGGGATGTCTGCGACAACTGCCCGGTGGATGCCGACCCCACCCAGGCCGACACCGATCTCGACCAGGTGGGGGATGTCTGCGACAATTGTCCAGCCGCCGCCAACCCCTTGCAGGAGGACGCCGATGCCGATCTGACCGGCGATGCCTGCGATCCCTGCACCGACCCGGACGCCGACGGGTTCGGCAACCCCGGCCTGCCCGCCCAGACCTGCGGAGTCGACAACTGCCCGGCCCTCGCCAACCCGCTGCAGACGGACGGCGACCTCGACGGGGTGGGGGATGTCTGTGACAACTGTCCGGCCGACGCCAATGCCAGCCAGCTCGACCCGGACGCCGACGGCCTCGGCAGCGCCTGCGACAACTGCCCGCTGGACAGCAACCTCCAGCAGACGGACGGGGATGCCGACGGCGTGGGCGATGTCTGTGACAACTGTCCGGCCGTATCCAACAGCCTCCAGGAAGATCCGGATGGCGACGGCATCGGCAGCGCCTGCGACAACTGCGCCGGCGTGGCCAACGTCTCCCAGGTGGACACTGACGGGGATGGGCTCGGCAATGCCTGCGACCTCGACGACGACAACGACACGGTCCCCGACGACGGCGACGGCGACGGCCTGATCGAGACCACCGTCTGCCAGGGCACCAGGGTCGGCTGTGATGATTGCGCCTCTCTCGACGCCACCAACTGGGCCATTCCAGGTGATGTGCCGAACGTCCGCTGGGACACGGGCGGGACGGTGCTGCGCTGGGACGCGGTCGACGCCGGCACCTTCCCGCTCTACAGCATCCTGCGCGGCAAGCTCAGCGAGTTGCGCGCCGACGGCAACATTCTCCGGGCGGTCTGCCTCGACAAGGACCTGCCCGGCCAGCAGCGCACCGTGCTGCTGAATCCGCCCGCCGGCGATGGCCACTACTACCTGCTCGGCGCCGAGTCCGGTTGCCGCACCTTCCCGGCCTGGGGATTCGACAGCACCGGCAGTACCGAGCGACTCAACCCCTCCTGCGACCTCATCGGCCTGCCCCTGGCGCCGTGAGGCGGCAAGGCGCCGGGTCGGGCGAAAAAATCGGCGGCGGATCTGAACGCTTGCCCCGGTTTCCCGGTATATCCCGGTGAGGAGCGATCGATGACGCCCACCCGCCCATGCAGCAAGCAATCGACGAGCCGGCAGCAGCGGCGCCTGGCTCTCCTGGCCGGTGAGGAACTCTCGGGCACGCGCCGCCGGCGCCTCGAGGCCCACCTGGCCGGCTGTGTGGCCTGCACGCGGCTCCTCGCCGACCTGCGGGGCCTGCGGCGGCTGGCCGCCGGCTCGCTGGCCGAAGAGGCCGACAACGGCTTCCGGTCGGTCCGGGCCGCGGTCCGGCGGCAGGTGCGCACGGCACGGACGCCGGCGTCCAGCCGGCCGCTCCGTGTGGTCACGCCGCTCTGGTCCACCTGGGCCCCGGCGGCCGGCGTCCTGGCCGTGGCCGGGCTCCTGCTGATGGGCTGGGGCGGCGACCACCGCCGTGTCGCCGGAGATACGGTCGCGCGCCTGGCGGCAGACCAGATCACGCTGCACCTGTCCTCCATGAAGGACGGTCACAGCGCCCGGCTCACCGTGGCCGGCCCGGTGACCGGCGTGCGGCGCGTGGCGGTGTCGTCGGTGTCGAGCGATTTCAACGGGGCGCGGGTGTTCGAGTTCGATGGCAGGAGCTGGACCGATCCCATGCCCGAACCACCGGCCGGCGCGGCTTTCTTCTACCGGGTGGACTGATGCGCAAGGCCGCCGGCAGAGCGAATTGTGGCTTGACAGTGCAGCGGCGGCCCCGTATAAAGGGTCTGTCCTTGCGCCATTCAGGGCAGGTGGGGGCATGATGGGCGTGATGAATGCCGTCCACCATGCGGAAGAGATGATTTCGCGGTCCGGGTTCGAGCCGTCCGGGAGGGCGGCCGGGGCGACGGGCCGGCAGAGGGGAACCGTTCTCGCACGAGGAGAACCATTTCCGATGGTTTTTTCGATGATTTCTGGGGTTTCTGGTTTCGGGGTTCTGATGGAGGAGGAGGTCACGTCATGAAGAGACATCGCATCGTAGCGCTTGCCGTCACCGGCGTCGCGGCGAGCCTGGTGGTCGGCACGCTGGTCATCGGCTCGAACATGGGCTTCAAGAAGAACCAGCCGCTCACCGCGGCCAACCAGGACCAGTGGGTGGCGGTGCCGTTTACCGGCCCGTACGCCAACGCCGACGACCTGCTGAACCTCGTCCTGGGGGGA
Organism: Acidobacteriota bacterium; assembly: GCA_046757965.1. Lineage (GTDB taxonomy): Bacteria > Acidobacteriota > Polarisedimenticolia > SMYD01 > SMYD01 > JBHHZI01. The sequence goes on from JBHHZI010000004.1 coordinate 4,240, forward strand.
GACGGCACCATCACGCGGTTCATTCCGGGCATCCCGACGGGGTTCGACTTCTGGAACGGCAGTTCCGGCAACAACTTCGCCTTCGTGCCCGGCGAGGCGTACCAGTTCCGGCCGGGAAGCACCTCGGGCGGCACCAGCGCCATCATCGTCGGGGCGCACGATCCGAACCAGACCATCCCGGTGGGTGGCTTCACGACCGGTGTCGACTACCTGGTCTCCCCGCCCTATCACACCACGGCGACGAACGCCGACGATCTGCTCGCCGACCTGCCCGGCCTGGCGACGGTGACCCGCCTGATTCCGGGCCCGACCTCCGCCTTCGACTTCTGGACCGGCAGCGCCGGCTACAACTTCGCCTACACCATCGGCGATGGCGTCCTCATCCGGCCGGCCACCTCGTCCGCGGGCTACCTGCCGGCGCACTTCTGATCCGGAGGGGGAGTTGTCGAGCGGTGCAGGAATGAACTAACGTGACATCCGAACAGGCGCGGGGCCCGGTCACCGGGTCCCGCGCCCTCCAGCAGGCGGCCCGATTCTGGCAAAGACGGGACATGAGTGAAACGAGACAATCGAGCACCGATTCTCTTCAGCAGGGGGAGACTGTGAGAAGATTCTTCAAGATTTCTGGCGGACTGATTCTGGTCCTCGCCATGGGCACCGGCCTGTCGTCGGCAACGTTACTCGAGCTGGTGGCGGGCAATCTCGACTTCGGCTCCGGCGGCGTGGCCAGCCCGTTCAGCTGCCCGGCGCTGAGCCTCCAGTGCCACGCCTTTTTTCGTGTCTACGGTGACCTGGATCCACGCCTGACCAACCAGGCGGCCGACCCGACGGCGGTGAGCGCCGACGGCTATCCCAACTTCGGCAAGAAGAAGGGCCGCTGGGTCGGGGACACGTTCAACACCGGGAACTACACAGCCATCAGCAACAACACAGATGCCTGCGAGGCCTGGTACGGCATCTGGGTGGCGGAGCTGAATGCCGAGACACCGGACTACCAGTCGTACTATGCCGCCTCCAGCACCATCGTGAACTTTAGCGAGGTGGGCAGCAAGAATTTCGCAGATTGCGTCGGCACGAACGAACTACAAATAGCCTGCCTCGGTGAGAACGGCAGCGCCGTCAACTCGTTCGCCAACACGCCGATCGGTGCGGTCACGCCGGTCGGCAACGGCTGGGAGCCGGTGCCGATCCCGGAGATCACCAACAGCTCCGTCGCCGCCGGAACGGTCGACCTGGCCTGGCCGGCGGTGGCCAATGCCAACACTCCGAACCGACCCGGTGCCACCGGTGTCGCCTGCCCGTTCAATGCCACCTTCAACGACCTGACGGCGACCAGCGGGCCGAACCCGATCTGGGGCGTGCGCCTGTTCGTCTACAAGGTCGTGGCCGGGGCGGGCAACTCCCGCAGCCTGGCCAGCCTCGAGGGCGGCTCGGTCGATGCGGCCACGACGCTGTTCGACATCATGCAGAACGGCCAGAGTGACCGGATGGCCTGCACCGGCGCCAGCGACTGCCCGGGCGTGCACGCGGTCAACTGCGTGGCCGGCGCCACCTCGAGTTGCCAGGGCACCGACTTCAGCCCGGCCGCCCAGGCGTTCCAGCTCACGGCGGCGGATGTCAATGCCGCCCTGGGCGCCGACGGCCCGCTGGGGTCGAGCGAGGCGGTGGTCTTCGTCACCAAGGTGCTGTTCCGGGGCTCCGTGCCCGGCTCCAACACCAACACCAGGACGGTGACCTTCACCAACCCGGGCGTGGTGTCGCTGTTCTCCACCAACTCCCAGCAGGTGTCGTTCTCCGCCCTGGTGGCCAGCGCCAGCTTCGGGCAGATCCGCATGCGCGGCACCCGCTTCGTGGAGCTGGGCTGGACGACGGTGGGTGATATCCGCAGCATGACGCTGCAGCGCTCCTTCGACGGCGTGACCTTCAGTGACGTGGCCAACATCCCGGCCACGCCCGGCCAGGACACCTACACCTTCACCGACAACCTGACGCGCACCCGCGGACGGACGCCGGCCCAGATCACCTACCGTCTCCTCTACGAGACGGCGACCGGCTCGGGCCAGACATTCGGTGTGGTGAGCACCTCTCCCCGGGGCCGCCGCACGCGCCGCTGAGCCGCGACCTCGTCGCACTCCGGATAACACAGAAAACCCCCGGAAGGCCACCGGCAGATGCCGGTGGCCTTCTTGTTTTTTTTCCCGGACTCCTGGCACAGTGACTCCCGGCATGCAGGACGATGCGCCGTGGCGCCGGGGCCGGGCTGGCCCGATGCTATGATGGCGCCTCGATGAATCCTTCCGTTCCGGTGGTGTCGCTCCGGCCCGCGCCGTGGCAGGCGGCCGGCCCGCAACCGGAGGCGGGTGCGCCCGGCTCGATCCCGCGCAGCGCCGGCCGCGCCCGGACGTTGATGGCGAACTCGCTGCTGGCCGGTCTGTGCCTGGTGGTCGCCTGCTCCTCACCGCCGGAGGAGACGGCCGGTGCGACGGCGACCTCGGAAGGCGGCGTGCGGCACATCGTCGTCATCTCGGTGGACACGCTGCGCGCGGACCATCTCGGCTGCTACGGGTATGAGCGCGACACCAGCCCGTTCATCGACGAGCTGGCCGCCGGCGGGGTGCTGTTCGAGCAGGCCATCAGCTCGGCGCCCTGGACGCTGCCGTCCCATGCCTCCCTGCTGTCCGGTGTCTACCCCTCGACCCACCGGGCCGTCGACGGCCGCGAGGGGATCGCGCCTTCGGTCACACTCGCCGCCGAGCGCTTCGGCGCGGCGGGCTGGGCCACCGGCGGCTTCGTCTCCTCGTGGTTCGTGTCGCACCGCTACGGCTTCGACCGTGGCTTCGATCGCTTCGATGACTTCGAACAGACCCTGAACAGCAACACCAAGCACAAGGTCGACGGCGCCCGGGTGATCGACGAGGCCGTACGCTGGCTCCGGCAACACGCGGCGGAGCCGTTCTTCCTGTTCGTGCACCTCTATGACGTGCACTTCAACTACGACCCGCCCAGCCCGCACCGGGAGCTGTTCGACACCGGCTACGACGGCCCGTTGCCGGCCTACCGCAAGTACTCGTACTACCTCGACCATCCGCTGCCGGCCGACGTCCTGGCCGCCGAGATCGGCCTGTACGACGGGGCGATTCACTACGCGGACGCGCAGATCCAGAGACTGCACGCGGTGCTTGCCGAGCTGGGCCGGGCCGATGACACGCTCATCGTGCTCACCGCCGACCACGGAGAGGAGTTCTTCGAGCGCGGCTCGTGGGGCCATGCGCACACGCTCTACGAGGAGCAGGTGCATGTGCCGTTGATCCTGCGCGGACCGGGTCTGTCGCCGCGCCGCGTGTCGACGCAGGTGCGACACGTCGACGTCCTGCCGACGCTCCTCGACCTGGCGGGCCTGCCGGTGGCGCCGGGGTTGCACGGCGTCTCGCTCCGGGGCCTGACCGGCGGGCCGGCACCGGGCGGGACCGGCCGCGCTCCCCGTCCCGCCTTCCTCGAGACCTCCCGCTTCGGCTCCAACGTCATCGGCCTGCGGCGCGACGGGGCGAAGGTCATCTATGACCTGAAGGCCGGCACACTCCGGCTGTTCGACCTGGTGCATGACCCGGGAGAGCAGACCGATCGGGCTGTCACCGACGTCGCGCGGCTGGACGCGATGGAAGACGAGCTGCTCACCGCCGCCGCCGCGCTGCTTCCCGACCGCTGGCTGATGCGCTTCTACGCCCGCGGCGACGCGGTGCTGCACGGCGCGGTGACCACCAGCGGGCGGTTTCTTCGCGCCCGCACCGATACCGGGGACGGGTCGGCGACCCTCTCGGATGACGGCAGTAAGCTGCGCTTCGCCCTGCCGCCCGGGGCGGTTCTCGAGATGGCGGTGATGCCGGTGGATGCCACCGTGTCGCTGGCCGAGGCGCCGACCGCCGCCGGCGAGCCGGTGCCGGTCACCGTCGGCAAGGAAGCCAGCCCCCTGACCACCTGGCCGGTCACCGCCTCGAGCCACGAGGCCGCCCTGCTGACCGGGGTGCCGGTGCCCGACGCCCCGGCGCTGGCCCTGTGGCTCACCCAGAGCCGCTCCGGCGGCGGCACCGTCAACCTCACCGAGGAGGACATCCGGCGGCTGGAGTCCCTCGGCTACGTGATGCGTTGACGCAAGATCTCGAGAGCTGCCTCGGCCACCGCTTCGGCGACCGCGCCCTCCTCGAGCAGGCCCTGACCCATGCCTCGGCGGCGCACGAGGCCGGCGATGCCGCGCTGTCCGGCGAGCGGCTCGAGTTCCTGGGCGATGCGGTGCTCGGGCTGCTGGTCACCGAGGCCCTGGTGCGGGCCGCACCGGCGCAGCCCGAGGGGGACCTGTCGCGCATCCGGGCGCACCTGGTGGAGCGGTCCTGCCTGGCCGCGGTGGCCGAAGAGATCGGTCTGGCGCCGCACCTGCGCCTGGGGCAGGGGGAGGAGGCCGGCGGCGGGCGCGACAAGCCGGCCATTCTGGCCGACGCCTGCGAGGCGATCCTCGGTGCGCTCTACCTCGACGGCGGCATCGAGGCCGCGGCGGCGCTGGTGGAGACATACTGGGGCCCGCGCCTGCGCCGCAGCCTGGCGCCGGATGCCGACTCGCCGGCTGACCCCAAGTCGGCGCTGCAGGAGCGGCTGCAGGCAGGCCACCGGCCGTTGCCGGAGTACCAGGTGCTGGCCGTCTCCGGTCCGGCGCATGCGAGACACTTCGTGGTGGCCGCGGTCTGCGCCGGCCATCGCCTGGGGACGGGCGAGGGCGCCAGCAAGCGCGCCGCGGAGGTGGCGGCAGCCCGCCGGGCCCTGTCCACTCTCGACGCCTCGCGGTCCGGCGAGGCGTGACGCCACCGGGATCGGCGGATCTGGCCTTCAGACGGCGCGATCGCCGGACGGTTCCGAGGTCTCGTCGAACTGCTCGAAGTAATCGGCCGGGACGAGAACCTTGCGGGCCTTGCTCCCCTCGGGCGGTCCGACGATGCCTTCCGCCTCGAGCGAGTCCATCAGCCGGGCGGCGCGGGCATAGCCGAGAGAGAGGCGGCGCTGGAGATGCGACACGGAGGCCTGACCGGCCGCCACCACCAGGCGGGCGGCGGCGGAGAACAGCACGTCGCGCTTGCTGCCGGCCGGCCCGGGCTGGGCGCCGGCGCCTTCCTCGTCCTCCTTCAGGACGTCCTCGTTGAAGACCGGCTTCGATTGCCGGCGCAGGAAGGCCGCCACCCGGCGGACCTCGGCCTCCTCGACCAGGGCTCCGTGCACACGCACCAGGCGTGAGGCGCCCGGCGGCAGGAACAGCATGTCTCCCAGGCCCAGGAGCCGCTCGGCGCCCTTCTGGTCCAGGACCACGTTGGAGTCGGTGCGGCTCGAGACACGGAACGCCACGCGGCAGGGGAAGTTGGCCTTGATGATGCCGGTCAGCACGTCCACCGAGGGCCGCTGGGTGGCGACGATGAGGTGAATGCCGACGGCCCGGGCCATCTGGGCCAGGCGCTGGATGGCGCCCTCGACCTCCTTGGAGCTGACCATCATCAGGTCCGCCAGCTCGTCGATGACGATGATGATGTACGGCAGGGGAGCGAGCGGCTCCCCGTCGTCACCGAGGACCGGGTCGTCCTCGGAGGCGCCGTGGACCAGACGGTTGTACTGCTCCAGGTTGCGCACGCCGTGACCGAACAGCGTCTCGTAGCGCCGGGTCATCTCCCGCGTGGCCCACTTCAGGGCCCGCGCGGCGCGCGCCGGATTGGTCACCACCGGGCAGATCAAGTGGGGGATGTCGTCGTAGATGCCCAGTTCCAGCATCTTCGGATCGATGAAGATGAACTTGACCTCGGCCGGCGTGGCCCGGAACAGGATCGACGTGATCATCGCGTTCAGCGCCACGCTCTTGCCGGTGCCGGTGGCGCCGGCGATGAGCAGGTGCGGCATGCGCTCCAGCGGCGTGATGTACGGGGTGCCGTCCATGGTCCGGCCCAGGGCCAGGGGCAGCCGGCCGGGGACGCGCTGGAACGCGTCGGACTCCAGGATCGGCCGGATCGGGATGATCTGACGCCGCCGGTTCGGGACCTCCACGCCGATGGTCGCCCGGCCCACCATGCGGTCGATGCGCACCGACTCGGCGCGCATGGCCAGGGAGAGATCATCGACCAGGCTGGTGACCCGGCTGTACTTCACGCCGGCCTCGGGCTTGAACTCGAACGTGGTGATCACCGGGCCGGGATGAATGGCCTGCACCGAGCCGCCGACGCCGAACTCCTGCAGCTTCGCCGTCAGCAGGCGGGCGGTCTCGACCAGTTCCTCCTCGTTCACCGGCTCGAGATCACCGGCGGGATTGAGGAGAGAGGTCAACGGCAGCGGAAAATCCTCCGACAGGTCGGAGAAGGCGAGCTGCTCCGCCTCGAACGGTTCGGGCTCGGCTTCGGGCTCCGAGGCGACGACCGGAGTGACCGGGGGCAGTGGGGCGGTGACCGGGGGAGGCGCGGTCACCGGGGCGGCGCGATCCACCGGATTGACGACCTCGGGTGGGCGTCGGCTCCGGCGGGACCGCCGGGCGGCGCGGCGGCGCCGCGCCCAGGCCTCGCGTCGCGCGGCGATGAACGTCCTCAGCCAGGCACCGGAGACGGCGGCCGCCCGGGAGGTGGTGCGTGCCACGGCCTGCAGCGTCAGGCCGGTGGTGAACAGCAGGGCCAGGCTGAGCCCGGCCAGGAGGATGATCGAGGCCCCGACGCCATGCAGGCGCGCGGCCAGCCAGTCCCCGGTCAGAGAGCCGATGAGGCCACCCGGCGAGCCACTGGCCGTGGCCACGGCCCGGAAGAACCAGAGGTGCACGAGGCCGGTCAGGGTGACCACCAGCAGGCCGGCCCCGACCAGGCGGGCCGGCTGCCAGCCGTCGAGGGACGGCGCCCAGCGGCTGATGCCGGGGAGGAGCGTCAGGACCGGCAGCAGGTAGGCGGCCAGGCCGAGGAGCGCGAACGCGGCCGCGGCGAGAAAGGCGCCGACCGGTCCGGCGGCGTTGTGAATCTGCGGGGAGCCGCCGGCGGCGCCGAAGATCGGCGCCGGGTCGGCGGCGCTGTAGGTCAGCAGGCTGACAGCCAGGAGCGCGGTCGTGGCCAGGAGCAGCAGGGAGCGGATCTCCCGCCACAGAACGCTTTCGAAGAAGCGGGCGAGCGGCGAGCGCTGGCGTCGGCCCGGTGGCCGCGACGCGCGTCGTGCCTGGCCGCGGCTCATGCGGTCCACACGGTGAACAGCAGGAGGCCGAGACCGGCCATGGTGAGGCAGTACCAGCCGAAACGGTGGAAATGGATCCGCGCCACGCTGCGCGCCAGGAGACGGAGCGATACCAGCCCGACGGCGGCGGCGAGCAGCGTGGCGCCGGCGGCGGGCCAGCCCAGGGACGACAGATCGGCGCCCGGCCGCAGCAGCTCCAGCAGCGCGGCCCCGGCGATGACCGGGATGGAGAGCAGAAACGACCAGCGGAAGGCGGCCATCGGCGCCAGACCGACGAGCAGGCCGGTGGCGATGGTGAGGCCGGAACGCGACAGGCCAGGCAGGACCGCCAGACCCTGCGCCGTGCCGATCAGCAGCGCCTGGCGCCACCCCGGCAGATGCGCACCGGCCCGGCCGGGCGCGCCGCGTGGCCGCGCCAGCAGCAGCAGGAGGCCGGTGGCCCCGATGCAGCCGGAGACGAGCCGAGGACGCTGGAGAAGCTGGTCGACCACGTTGTGGAGGGCGAGACCGATGACCGCGGTGGGCAGCAGAGCCACCGCCATCAGGGCGAGTTCCCGGCGGCCATTATCGGCAGCGGATGCCGGACCTGTCAAGGAGCCCGGGGTCGTCCCCTCGCCGAGGGCCGCGGCCGCCAGGCGGACCAGGTCGTGCCGGAAGTAAACCACCACGGCGGCCAGGGTGCCCACGTGGAGCAGGACGTCCAGCGCCAGCGCCCCGGGAAGTGTGGCCCCGGTGGCGCGCTGCACGCCGTTCTGGAGCAGGGCGAGATGGCCGGAGCTGGACACCGGCAGAAACTCGGTGAGCCCCTGCACGACGGCCAGCAGGACCGCCAGACCCCAGGTCATGAAGCCGCCGGGGCCGGGAGCAGGTCTGCCAGGGCGAGAAACGCCTCGGCGGGCATCTGCTGGGCGCGGAGCGTGTCGGGCAGGTCCAGGCGGGCCTTCGCCTCCCGCACTGCCCGGGTATCCTCGCCGCTGCCGGCCAGGGCGTTGAGGAAGCGCTTGCGGCGGGAGGAGAACCCGGCCCGGGCCAGCGAGACCGCCCGCGCGCGTCTCCCCGGATCCGCCGCCGGCTGGAGGGCGAAGCGAACGACCTTCGAGTTCACCGCCGGCGGCGGACTGAAGGCGCCGGGGCGCAGGCGGAACAGCGCCGACGGTACGGCGTGCAGACGGACAAAGACGCTCAGCGCCCCGTAGGCCGGCGTGTCGGGCCCGGCCGTGAGGCGATCGGCCACCTCCTCCTGGACCAGGCAGGTCACGTCGGTGATGTGGTCCGAGGCCGGCAGCAGCCGGGTGAGGATCGCCGTCGCCACCCGGTAGGGCAGGTTGCCGGCCACCCGGAACCGGCCCCTCGCCGGACCGCGACCCAGGGCGTCGTGGAGCCTGTCGAGATCGACGTGCAGGGCATCGGCCTCGATGAGGGTGAGCCGCGGATCGCCGGCGTGGCGGCGACGCAGGAGGCGCGCCAGGCGGGCGTCCAGTTCCACGGCGACGAGACGCGCGACGCATGGCAGGAGGGCGCCGGTGAGGGCCCCGTCGCCGGGGCCGATCTCGCAGAATCGATCGTGCGGATGTGGGGCGATGGCAGTCACGAGCCGCGCGATGGCGCCGGCGTCGCGGAGGAAATGCTGCCCGAGCCGGCGGCGGCGCGCCGACGTGGCACGCCGGGTCACGCGAGCTGATCGGCGGACGGTCATGAGCAGGGCCCCCGGGCCGCACAGGCGGAAGCGGCGCGGCGACGCCGCGATGTTAGCATCCGCGGTTCCGACCACCACCGCTCATGACGGCGCATTCAGGCCCGTGGCGCGGCGCCGTCAGGGCAGGTCCGGACCGCCAGCCGGGCCGGGTCGAGGACCGCCACGGGCGTGCCGTCACCTGCGAGCGCCGTGCCGAGACAGGGTCCCTGGGCGAGGGCGCCCGGGAACGGGCGAATCACCGCGTCCAGCCGGCCGGCGAGATGATCGACCGCGACGGCGACGGGTGGCGAGCCGGCGGGCGTCAGATGGATGAGTGCGACCTCGCCCGCCGGCCGCCAGGAGGGGGGCGCGCCGAGCAGGACGGTCAACGGGGTCACCGGCACCGGCGCCGCCGCGCCGTGCCACGACCAGGCCCCCGCGTCGTCCGCGACCAGGCACCCGGCCGCGCCGCGGTCGGTGCCCGCGACGGCGCTGAGCGGCAGGCCGTAGACCGTGCTGTCGCAGCGCGCCAGGAGACAGGGAGTCACCAGCACCGTGCGGGGCAGCACCATCTCGACGCGCACGCCGGCGCCGGCGGCACTGGTGACGCGCAGACGACCCCCGGCGCCGGCGATGGCGGCCCGCACCGCGTAGAGGCCTATGCCCCGGCCGGCCAGATCACCGGGGTGATCGCGGACCGACAGGCCGGGCTGACAGAGCAGGTCGGCGAGATCGTCTCCGGGACCGGCGTCGTGCAGGCGTGCCGCCGAGACCGGATCGAGTCGCCGGCCGAGAGCAGCGGTATCCACACCGGGGCCGTCGTCCGTGAGCACCAGTCGCAGGACCGGGTGCCTGACCCGAACCTCCAGGTGCAGGGCGAGAGCCGCTGCCTTGCAGGCGGCGCGACGGGTCTTCGCCGGCTCGCCGCCGTGAGAGACGGCGTTGCGCAGCAGGTGCACGAGCGGTTCCATGAGGAGGTCGAGGGTGGCGCGATCGAGACGGGCGTCCCCGCCCCGGACACACAGCCTGGCCTGCACGCCGGCCCGTCGTGCCGCCCAGCCCACGGTCTGTTCGAGGCCCGGCAGCAGCAGCGAGAAGGGCAGCAGGCGCATGCGCGAGATCCTCAGGCGCATCCGTCCCACGCCGCGCGCCAGTCGATCGATGGCCGCATCGAGTCCGCCGCCGGGGTCGGCTCCGCGGCGCCGCGGAAGATCGCGACGCGACCTCTGCAGCGCCTGCAGGATCACATCCACGTCGGTGGCCTCGGCGAGCAGATGATCGAGGTCGGCCGTGCTGACGCGGACCCGCGTCGGCAGCGCCAGGGCATCGCGGGTGCCGCCGGCTGTTGCGTCTGCCCGTGCTGCGTCGACGCCCGCGCCGGCATCGCGCGGCTCGGTCCCGGTTGACTCGATGGCCGCCAGGATCCGGCAGACGCGACCATGTGCGGCCTCGAGGGCCCGCCGCCGTCCAGCGCGACCGGGTGCGGCATCGGTGTGTGTCTCGGCGTTCTGACAGGTGGCGGCGAGGCGCTCGAAACCCATGGTCGAGGCCATTCCCTTCAGGGTGTGCCAGGCTCGCCGCAGCGGTGTCGTGTCGGCATGACGGTCGGTGGCGAGCCGGGCCAGTGACGTCTCGACGATCTCCATCTGTTCCCGTGAGCTGTCGAGAAACAGTTCGAGGTAGCGGGTGAGCCGGGTCACCGGCATCCGTCCCGGGAGGCGAGGGCGAGCACCCGTCCGGGCTCCACGATGCCCGTGGGGGTGCCGTCGGCGCCGGTGCAGGCGGTCCGGCACAGCGGCGCGAGCGCGCCGCTGGTGTCCAGCGACCTGCCGGTGCCGGCCGCCCGGACCTGGACGGGGCCGTCCAGGGCGAGGGCGACGCCCCGGGCCTCGCCATCGAGCAGCAGCAGGAGCCCGGCGGCGTCCGGAACGGTGGCGGGGGAGTGGCCGGCAAGCAGCCGGGCGGGATCGATCACGGTCACGACCTCGCCCGATACGGTGGCCAGCCCGCACACCGCGTCGGCGAACCCGGCCACCGGCGCCACCGGAACCGGCTCATGGACGGCGGCGACATCCTCGAGACGCAGAGCGGCCGGCTCCGCGCCGATGCGAAAGATCACCATCACGGGATTCATGGGGACGGCGCGGCCTCTCCGGCTGGCCGCTCGGCGACCGTCCCGGCGTCATCGGCTTCGACCATGGCAAACAGCCGGATCCGTTCGCGCAGTCCGGCGGCGGTGGAGGCGAGAACCTGGGCCGAGCGGGCCATCTCCCCGGCCGACAGATGCTGCTCGGCCACGGCGGCGGAGGTCTGATCCGTGCCATCGGCGTTGCGCCGCGCGACCGCCGCGATCTCCTCCATGGTGGCCACGACGTCCGCGGCGCCGACGTGCTGGGAGCGGGTGAACTCGGTGATCTCGTCCACCGCGTCCACCACGTCGGCGAACGATGCATCGAGTTCCTCGAGGGTCTGCCGGGCCGACCGGGCGCTGGAATGTCCGTCGCGCGCGGCGCGGCCGGTGTCCTCGATGGCCGTGACCGCCTCGACCGCGTGGAGGTCGATGGCGCGGGCGGCGGCCTGGATCTGTCCGGCGAAGGCACCGGTGCGATCGGCCAGTCCCCGGATCTCCTCGGCGACGGCGGCGAAGCCGCGCCCGTCCTCGCCGGCCTTGGCGGCCTCGATGGCGGCATTGAGTGCCAGGATCTGTGTCTGCTGGGCCATGGTCTGGATGAAATCGACGATCTCGTGGATCTCGGTGGTGCGCTGGCGGAACGAGGCCAGCCGCTGGCAGGTCCGCTCGGCGCTCTCGACGGCGGCCTGGGTGCGTTCGGCCGCGTGACTCGCCGCGTCGACGCCGCGCGCCGCGCTGGCGCGCATGCGCGCCGATGACCGCGCCGCCGCTCCCGCCCGCCCGGCCACATCCTCGACCGACTTCGCCAGGGCGCGAACGATGGCGCCGGCACGCTGGACCGAGGCCACCTGCCGCTCGGCTCCATCGGCGATCTCGCGCGTGGAGCGGGCCACCTCTCCGGTGGCGCGGTCCAGTTCCCTGGAACCGCCGGTGAGCAGGGTCGCGGCCTCGGCGACCTGCTGGGCGGTGGACTGCATCTCCGCCACGTTGCCCAGCAGCGTGTCCGCCATCTCGTTGAAGGCGCGGGCCAGCTCGCCGACCTCGTGCCGGCTGGTCACCTCCGCCCGGGCGCCGAGATGGCCGTGGCGAAGCTCGGTGGCCGCCGCCGCGAGCCGCCGGATGTCCCGGGAGAGGCTCCGGGACAGGACGACGGACGCCGACAGCCCGATGGCCAGCGCCAGGCAGACCTCACCCAGCGCCCGGAACAGCGCCGAGGTGTGGCCGGGAAGCAGGAATCCCAGCGCCAGGGAGCCGACGAGGATGCTGGTGGTCACTGCGAGGAATGCGAGAGCAAGCTGCTTGCGCACGGCCGTCGCCCTTTCGTCAGGTCGTCGTGGCCAATATAAGGTCGTGTCCGCCCCGATCCACCCGGCCGGACGTCGGCACGGGCGAGGCGGTTTTGCTAGAGTTCGCCGGTGTGTCATTCCGGCGCGATCTGCGCTGGCGCGCGAATTGCAGGCGAGGGACCGTGGAGGGCTCCATGAGCGTCGACATCGCGCAGATGAACGAGCGGATTGCGGAGGAGAATGCCCGCATCACGCCGATCCTCACCGAGATCCAGCGGGTCGTGGTCGGGCAGAAGAACCTGCTGGAGCGGTTGCTCCTGGGCATCCTGTCCCGCGGCCACGTGCTCCTGGAAGGGGTCCCGGGCCTGGCCAAGACCCTGGCCGTCAACTCCCTGGCCGGCTCGGTGCACTGCACCTTCCGTCGCATCCAGTTCACGCCGGATCTGCTGCCGGCCGACCTGGTGGGGACCCTGGTGTTCAATCCCCGGGAGGGGACCTTCAGCCCCAAGAAGGGACCGGTGTTCGCCAACATCGTCCTGGCCGACGAGATCAACCGGGCCCCGGCCAAGGTGCAGTCGGCCCTGCTCGAGGCGATGCAGGAGCAGCAGGTCACCATCGGGGACACCAGTCACGCGCTGCCGGTGCCCTTCCTGGTGCTGGCGACCCAGAACCCCATCGAGCAGGAGGGGACGTACCCCCTGCCCGAGGCCCAGGTCGACCGCTTCATGCTCAAGGTGAAGGTCGACTATCCGAGCCGTGAGGAGGAGATCGAGATCCTCGACCGGATGTCCACCGGCGATGTTCCCAGCGTCTCGCCTGTCGTGTCGCCCGACGATATCCTCAGGGCGCGGAAGGTGGTCGACGGGATCTACCTCGATGATCGCGTGAAGAAGTACATCCTCGACCTGGTGTTCGCCACCCGCCGGCCGGCGGACTATGGCCTCGACATGGCGAGCCTCATCCGCTACGGCGGGTCGCCGCGCGCCACGCTGTTTCTGGCCCGGGCGGCGCGGGCCCACGCCTTTCTGCGGGGACGGGGCTTCGTCGTCCCGGAAGATGTCAAGGCGACCGGTTTCGATGTCCTGCGGCATCGAGTCATTCTCACCTACGAGGCCGAGGCCGAGGAGGTGACCGCCGAGGATGTCATCCGCCGGATCTTCGAAACCGTCGTGGTCCCCTGACCGATCCCGCCGGAGAGACCGGGCCGGCCTGACGATGATTCCGCGGGAAATCCTCAAGAAGGTTCGCCGGATCGAGATCCGGACCAATCGCGTCGTCAACGAGACGTTCGCCGGGCGCTACCACTCCGTCTTCCGCGGCCGCGGGATGGAATTCTCCGAGGTGCGCGAGTATCAACCGGGCGACGATGTGCGCACCATCGACTGGAACGTCACCTCTCGCATGGGTCACCCGTACATCAAGAAGCATGTCGAGGAGCGCGAGCTGACGGTGATGCTGGCGGTGGACTGCTCCGGGTCGGAGCGCTTCGGCACCGGCCTGCAGAGCAAGGAGGAGGTCGCGGCGGAGGTGGCGGCTCTCATCGCGTTCACCGCCATCAAGAACAATGACCGGGTCGGCCTGCTCATGTTCACGGACCAGGTGGAACTGTTCGTGCCGCCGGGCAAGGGCGCGGAGCACGTCCTGCGGGTCGTGCGCGAGATCCTCGTCTTCTCACCCCGGCATCGGCGGACACGCATCGCGCTCGGACTCGACGCGGTCAACCATCTCGTCCGCAAGCGCTCGGTCGTGTTCCTGGTCTCGGATCTCCTGGACAGCGGCTTCGAGCGCCCGCTGCGGTTGACGGCGCGCCGGCACGACCTGATCAGTGTCGTGCTCTCCGACCCGCGCGAGTCGGAGCTGCCGCCCATCGGTCTGGTCCGCCTGCGCGATGCCGAGACCGGCGCCGAACGGGTGGTCGACACCTCGGCGCGGCGGTTCCGGCGCGAGTTCTTCGCGGCCGGCGAGCGTCGCCGTGAGGAACGGGACCGGCTCCTGCGAAGTGTGGGCATCGACCGCGTCGATATCCGGACCGACGAGCCGTACGAGCGGCCGCTGCTGCAGTTCTTTCGCCGGCGCCAGCAACGGTTTCGAGCATGAACGCTCTCCTGGTCACACTGCTGCTGGCCGGAGCCGCGCCGGCGGTCCCCGCGCCGCCGGACCCGGTGCGCGTCACGCTCATGGAGAGAGTCCCGGGCAGGGACGACGTCCCGGCGGATGGGTCATCCGCCGCCGACGGGGTGCGCCTGGGCCAGCGCGTGCTCCTCACGGCCCGCATCGAGGCGCCGGAAGGCACCCGGCTCACCTCCATCGATGCGGCCGAGACCGGTTCCGACTTCGAGCTCATCGTCGATGCCCGGGCTGGCGCCACCGACGCCGGACCGTTTCCGCTCGATGTGCCGCTGGCCGTGGTGCCGTTCCAGATCGGGGATCTCTCCTTTCCGGGCGTGCGGGTCGCCTGGCAGGCTCCGGACGGCACGACCGGCGCGTCGCGCTCCGGCGCCTGGCCGGTGAGTGTCGTGGCCACCATCGACAACGTCGCGAAGGCGAAGCCCGCCGATATCCGTGGCCCCGTGGATCTGCCCGTGCCGTGGCCCGTGCGTCTTCTGGCCGGCGTGGCGGCCGCGGCGCTCGGGCTGGGCGGCATCGTCTGGCTTCTCTGGCGCCGGCGCCGCCGCGGCCACGAGACCGGGGCGGAGCTTCCTCCCGCGGATCCGTATGACGGTCTGGCGCCGGCGGAGTGGGCGCTGCGGGAGCTGGATCGTCTCCTGGCGGACGGCGTGCTCGCCCGGCAGGGAATCGAACCGTTTCATGTGGCCCTCTCCGACATCGTGCGGCGCTATGTCCACGGGGCGCACGGTGTGGACACGGCGGAGAGCACCACCACCGAGATTCTCGGGGCGGTCGAGGCCGCGCTGCAGCCTCCGCCGGTGGCCCGGCAAGGGCTGCGGCAGGTGCTGATGCAGTGCGACCTGGTCAAGTTCGCCCGGGTTCATCCGGGTGATGACGCGGCGCGGTCCGGTGTGGAGCGGGCGCGGCAATTCGTCGAGACGACGAGGCCGGTGGCCGACCCCGTCCCGCTGGCGCCGGAGGCGACGTGATGTCCGGGCTCTCGCAGATCCGTCTGGCGATGCCCTGGGCTCTTCTCGGCCTGCCCCTCGTCGGCGTGGTGCTCTGGTGGGGGCTGCGACGGGCCCGACCGACCCATCTGCTGTTCTCGGATCTCCGCCTCCTCGACGCCAGCGGGCCCGGCCTCAGGAGCCGTCTCCACCGGGTGCCGCTGGCGCTGCGCTGCGCGGCGCTGGCCATCCTGGTGGTCGCGCTGGCCCGGCCGCAGATGGAGAGCCGCAGCCAGGACATCCTGAGCGAGGGCGTGGACATCATCATCGCCGTGGACAATTCCGGGTCGATGGCCGCCATCGACCTCGGACGAAAGCCGGGCGGTTTTGACGAGGTGTCGCGTCTCGATTTTGCCCAGCAGGTGGTGGCCGACTTCATCGCCGGACGGCAGGCCGATCGCCTCGGTCTCGTCGTGTTCGCCGGCCGGGCGTTCACCCGCTGCCCACTCACACTGGATTACGGTCTGCTTCTCCAGATCCTCGACTCGGTCGAGATCACACGGCGCTATGACGGCACGGCCATTGGCATGGGTCTGGCCACCGCGGTCAATCGCCTGAAGGACAGCCCGGCGAAGAGTCGCGTGGTGATCCTGCTCACCGACGGTCGAAACAACGCAGGGGAGATCGATCCGATCACCGCCGGTCGTCTCGCCCGCTCGATGGGTGTCCGGGTCCACACCATCGGTGTCGGCACGGAGGGCTCGGCGCCGGTGCCGGTGGATGATCCCGTCTTCGGGCGGCGTTATGTGTTCCAGCCCGTCGACCTGGACGAGAAGACCCTGCGTCGTCTGGCGGAGGAGACCGACGGACGGTACTTCCGGGCCACCGATGCGGCGACGCTGCGGGAAATCTTCGATCGCATCGACAAGATGGAGAAGACCGAGGTTCTCGTGAAGGAGAGGGTGCGCCGCGACGATCTCGCCGGGCCGTTGCTGGGCTGGGCGGGGCTCCTGCTGCTGGTCGAGTTCTGCCTGCGCTGGACGATCCTGAGGACGCTGCCATGATCCGGTTTGCCAGCCCCTCGGTTCTGCTCTGGTGGATCTTGCTGCCGGTGGCGGCCCTGGTCGTGGGCTTCGTGCTGGCGCACCGCCGGGCGGTGCTGGCCCGGCTCGGGTCATGGGCCATGGTCCGCCGTCTGGCGGCCAGCAGCGGGCTCGAGCGTCCCGTCGTGAAGACGGCGCTGGTGCTGATGGCCGCGGCGCTGCTGGTCCTGGCCTGGGCCCGCCCGCAGTGGGGGCGGGTGGCGGAGCCGGTGACCCGCCGGGGAATCGATGTGGTCATCGCCCTGGACACCTCGACCTCGATGCTGGCCGCTGACGCCAGGCCGGAGCGCATGGCACTGGGAAAGGCCTTCGCGGCGGATCTCGCCCATCGGCTGGCGGGGAACCGTGTCGGACTGGTGGCCTTCGCCGGCTCGGCCTTTCCCCAGTGCCCGCTCACCCTCGACACGTCCGCGGTCCAGGTCTTCCTCGACATCATGGAGGTCGGTGACGTGCCCGATGCCGGATCGAATCTGGAGGAAGCGATCGAGGTGTCGATGGACGCGTTCCCGGAGGACAGCCCCGGCCGCCGGGTCATCGTGCTGATCTCCGATGGAGAGGGTCTGCAGGGCGATGCTGTCTCGGCGGCCGCACGAGCCGCCGCCGCCGGAGTGCTGGTCTATACTGTGGGCACGGGAACGCCGTCCGGCGCTCCCATCCCATTGACCGGCGAAGACGGCGCGATGCGCGGCTACAAGAAGGATCATGACGGGCGCGTGGTGACGACGCGACTCGACCGGAAGGCGCTCGACGCCATCGCCCGTGCAGGGCGGGGCCGGTTCATCCTCGCAACCTCCACTCTCGGAGGTTCGGCACGGCTGGCCGAGGACATCGATCGCATGGAGAAGGCGGACCTGTCGAGCCGGATCATCACCACATTCAAGGAACGTTTCCAGATACCACTCCTGGGAGCCGTCCTTCTCCTGTTCATCGAGACCTTCATCTCCCCCGGCCGGCGCATCACGGAGGGACCATGAGGCAGTTCGTTCCGGTCGTCGGCCTGGCCGTCCTGGTGCTGCTCGCCGCCCCGGCTCGCGCGGATCGGCGCCGCACGGCGCTCCTCAACCAGGAGGCCAACGAGCTGGCCCGCCAGGGGAAGCTGGACGAAGCCCTGTCGCGCTACGGCGAGGCGCTGGTCGACAGCCCCGACTCATCCGAGATTCACTACAACATGGGCAATGTCCTGTTCCGGCTCGGCCGGCTGGATGAGGCGGCGGCCGAGTACGACGCGGCGACCGCGGGCGCGACGACGGCCGATCGGTCGAGGCTGTCCACCGATGCCCGGTTCAACGAGGGAAACACCTTCCTCCAGGCCGGAAAGTTCAAGGACGCCGCCGATCTGTACCGCCAGGTTCTGCTCGATTCCGGGGATGATGCCGGCGCGCGGCACAATCTCGAGCTGGCCCTGGCCCGCCTCCAGAAGCAGCAACAGCAGCAGCAGGATCAACAGGCCGATCAACCGCCGAAGCCGGATGATGACAGCAAGCAGAAGGACGATGCGTCACCCGGGGAGAGCCAGGACGCCTCCGGGGAGAAGCAGCCACAAGATCCCTCCCCGGACGAGGAACGATCCCGGCCGGCGCAGGGTGATCAGAAGCCGGCCGACCCGTCCGACGGCTCCCCCGATCCGGATGAACCGCAGCCGGGCAACCGTTCCGATGAGGAGGCCGCCGATGATGCCGGGCAGGAACCGAGCCCGGTCGACGAGGAGGAGATCGGCGAGGAGGAAGCTCGCCGGCTCCTGGAGACACTGTCCCAGGATGAACGGCGTGACCTGAAGGAGTCGATCGAACGGAAGCCGCGCAAGAAGAGGGTCCCGGAGCGTGACTGGTAGGCGACTCGCGGCGGTGCTGTGCCCGGTGCTCGGTGTCTGGCTCGCCACGGCGGTGCTGGCCGCGAAGGTCGACGTCCGCGTGGATCCCCGGCGGGTGGCGTCCGACGACACGGTGGACCTGACCGTCACGGTGGAGGGTCAGGCCATCGGCGACGTGAATCCTCCCTCTCTGGCCGGGCTCGCCGACTGGAGCATCATCAACGGCCCAGCCATCTCGTCCCAGTTCCGGTACGTCAACGGCGAATCCAGCACGTCGCGGTCGTTCACGTGGGTCCTGGCACCGTCATCGGCCGGTCGCCTGACCATCCCGCCGCTGGCGGTCGAGGTCGACGGCACCCGCTTGACCACCGCGCCGGTCCAGGTCCTGGTGTCCGATCCGGCGCGAGGCGGGCCGACCCCCGACGCGAGCGAGCCGGATGCGACCGGCCCGGCGCGCGCGCCGGCGGAGGAGCTGTTCTTCCGCACCGTGCTCGATCCACCGGATCCGTACGTCGGGCAGCAAGCGGTGCTGCGTTACGATCTCTACACGCGGGCGGATGTCGTCAGCGTTCCCCAGGCCCAGGAGACGCCGAACTACCCGAACTTCTGGAAGGAGGACCTGGAGGGTCCCCGGCGGATCTCGCCGCGGATGGAGACGATCCAGGGACGGGAGTACCACGTCTACACGGTTCGCAAGGTGGCGCTGTTCGCCACGGCTTCCGGCGAGACGATCCTTCCACCGCTGACCTTCTCCGTGCCGGTCAAGTCATCCCGGAGTGCCCGGTTTCGTCGCTCGTTCTTCTTCGACCCGGTGGAGACGGTCTACAAGCGGGCTCCGCAGGTCACGGTGCACGTGCGGCCGCTGCCGGAGAAGGGACGGCCGGCGGATTTCGCCAACGCCGTCGGACAGTTCCGGCTGGAGGCGAAGGCCGACCGCCGGGAGGCGGAGACCGGCGATGCCGTGGGCCTCCTGGTCTCCATCGAGGGAAGCGGCAACCTGAACTCGGTGAAGGAACCCGTGATGGAGGTCCCGGAGGGGTTCACGGTCTATCCACCGGAGACGCGGCAATCGATCCAGCCGGACCTCGACGACCGGTTCACCGGTGTGAAGTCATGGGACTACATCCTCGTCCCTCATGATCCCGGTCCACAGCATCTTCCGGCGGTGCGGTTCTCCTACTTCGATCCGCGGCTTGGCGTCTACCGGACGCTCACCGCAGGTGAGCAGGCGATCGAGGTCAGCGGCGAACCGCTGGCCGAGCCCACCGCCGGCGGCCTGCCGGAGCACCGGGCCATCGAACGTCTGGCGAGTGACATTCACTTCATCGAATCGGGAGGCGGCGCCCTCGCCCGGTCCCGTCCGCCTCTGTACCGGACCGCGTGGTTCTGGCTCGGCCTGATCGTGCCCCCGTTGACGAATCTCGGTGCTCTCTCCGTCAGGTGGCAGCGCCGCCGGCATGCCGGCCGGATCGGCCGCATCCGCCGCCGGCGCGCCGGCCGCAGTGCCCTGCGCGGGCTGTCTCGCGCCGCGACGTTGATGGATGACCCCGAACCGCAGCGCTTCTACAGCGCGCTCGCCCGGACGCTGACGGAGTATGTCGCCGACCGGTTCGGCGATCACGCCGTGGGGCTCACCTACGATCGCATCGCCTCCCTGCTGGCGACCAACCCTGATGCGGAGCGCGCCAGCCGCGAATTCCTCGCCGTTCTCGAGGCCTGTGACTGTGCCCGGTTCTCGCCGTCAGGTGGCGAGCGGGCCCGGGAGCAGCTGCAGGAGCGGGCCCGGAGCGCCGTGCTGGCTCTCGAGGAGGCGTCATGACCTGGTGGCGGCGGATGGCGGTCTGTGCCGGCCTGTTGCTGGTCACCGGGGTCCTCTGCCGGGCGGACGGAAGCGGTGCCGCACCCGCCGGCACGGCTCCACCGGTCACGGCGGTGGACGCCGTGTTCGACGCGGCGAACAGGGCGTACGAGCAGGAAGACTACGAGGATGCGGCCATCGGCTATCAGCGTCTCATCGATGCCGGGGTCGAGGATGCTCGCGTGGAGTACAACCTCGGCAACGCGCTGTACCGGCTCGGCAAGATCGGCCCGGCCATTCTTGCCTACGAGCGGGCCCTGAAGCTGTCGCCGTCCGATCGGCGCATTCGCGACAACCTCGAGCAGGTGTCGGCGCTGCGCATCGATGATGTCGGCGCCGACGCGGCCGACGGGAGTCCGCTCGCGGTCCTCTGGGCCTGGCACGGCCGCCTGTCTCCCGACCTGGTCACGGGGCTGTTCATCGCCATCTGGGTCCTGTTCAATGTCTGCCTCGCGGTCACGGTGTTTGCGCATCGTCGCCATGTCCGGCGGGTCGGCGGGTACGCCCTGGCCGTGGCGCTGGTGGCGGTGATGGCCATGGCCGGCATCCTCGGGCCGCTGATCTACCGTCGCGATGCCATCGTCCGGGGCATCGTGGTCCATGCCCGTGTCGACGTCCGGTCCGCGCCGAACGAGGCCGCCGGAATCGTTCTCACCACGGTTCACGAGGGTCTCGAGGTGCGCGTGCGCGACATGCGAGACCGATGGCTGGAGGTGACCTTGCCCAACGGCATCCGGGGCTGGGTGGGCCGGGCCTCGGTCGGCATCGTGTGAATGCGGTGCGGAAGGCGGACTCACCCCTCGGCGTGTATGTCCACGTGCCGTTCTGCCGGGCGCGATGCAGCTACTGTGCCTTCTACACCGTCGCCCACCACGCCACGGCGATCCAGCCGTTCATCCGGTCCCTGCGCCGCGAGATCCGCCACCTGGCACGGCGGGGATACGATGAACCCGAACTCTTCGTCCGGCCGGCGCAGGGGCGTTGCGTGGACAGCGTCTTTCTGGGTGGTGGCACGCCGTCCCTGTTGCCGGGAGAGGCGCTTGCCTCTCTCCTGGGGACGGTGAGGGAGTTCTTCCGCGTCACGTCCGACGCGGAGGTCACGCTCGAGGCCAATCCGGAGACGGTCACGGCGGCCGCGGCGGCCGGCTGGCGGCACGCCGGCGTCACGCGGGTCAGTGTCGGGGCGCAGACGTTCTCCGACGCTCGCCTGGCCCGGCTCGGCCGGCGGCACACGGCGGCATCGATCCGCCAGGCGGTGCGCGACCTGCGGGCGGCCGGTTGCGACAACATCAGTCTCGATCTGATCGCCGGCGTCAGCCCGGCCCGGCTGGATGAGGACGTGGACGCGGCGTGTGCCATCTCTCCCGATCATCTGTCGATGTATCTCCTCGAGGTCACCGAGGAGGAGACGGGCGCTGTCACGCCGCTGGCGCGCCAGGTTGCCGCCGGCGCGTGCCAGGTTCCGGAGGCGGACTGGTACGCCGACGCCTATCCCCGGGCGGTGAGCCGGCTGGCCCGGGCGGGCCTGGACCGCTACGAGATCTGCAACTTCGCCCGTCCCGGCCGGGTCTGCCGGCATAATCTGAAGTACTGGCTCGACCGGGATGTCCTCGGTTTCGGGCCGGGCGCGCACTCCTCCTGTGACGGAACTCGTTTCGCGAATGTCGCGGATCTGCAGCGCTGGCAGCAGCCCCTGCTGACTCGTGGCCGGCCGGAGACTCCCCGCGCCGATCGCCGGACCACCGGCGAGGCGAACGCGGAGAGGGCCATGCTCGCCTTGCGACTGGAGGAGGGGGCTCCCCGCGCGTGGCTGGAGCAGCTCCTCCCGGGCCGGGCCGGAAGGGGAGACACCGCACCCTTGGATGACCTGCTCGAGGCGGGTTTCATGATCTCGGACGGAGAGCGCGTGGCGCTGAGCACCCGGGGAATGCTGGTCTCCAACGAGATCTTCCAGCGCTTCCTGCCGTGATCCGTACGAGGAGTGTGCGGCGGTCGGGACGGTCCATGTTACTGTGACGTCGGAACCGCCGGCGGAGAGAGCGATGATGATGCAGCGCGACCATCGACCCGGGATCATGGTGTGGACCGTCTCGATGGCGGTGGGCTGTCTGGCCTGTACCGCCGCCGAACCGGATCCCCTCGTCAGCTCGACACCCGACACCGGCAGTCTCGTCGGGGGACACGCCGGCGTGGCGGGGGGCCTCCGGTGGACCGCGCCGGCGGCCTGGACGCCGGCCGAGGCGGCACCGATGCGCGCGGCCAGCTACCGGGTCCCGGGTGGTCCCGGCGAACCGGGGGACATCGACATCTCCGTGTCGTTCTTTCCCGGCGCCGGCGGCGGTGAGGAGGCCAATCTGGCCCGCTGGACCGGGCAGTTCCGGTCCCCCGTGGGTGGGCCTCCCGAGGGCGTCATCAGCGGCAACACCCGGGTGGCGGGTTTCCCCGTCGCCACGCTGGATGTGTCCGGGACCTACCAGGGCGGACCGCGGGGCGGCGGGCCGTTTCCCGGCTACCGGCTCTTCGCGGCCATCGTGCAGGGGCCGCAGGGGCCGGTCTTCTTCAAGATGGTCGGGCCAGCCGGCGGTGTGGACCGCGCCAAGAGCGGATTCGACGCCATGCTGCACTCCGTCACGGCAGCGCCGTAGGACCGGCCCCGGGAGCTGCCGGTGCGTCAGCCGGCCGGCCGCCCGGCCCGGTTCCGATGGTGCCGGCCGGCCCGGGCGACCACCGGCAGCAGGATCACCAGCAGCGTGGTCATGACGAGGTTGCCGATCAAGATCACCTGTCGCCCGGCTGGAGACACCGCCGGCCGCGAGCGGAGCCAGCTCCGCACACGTCGTGCCCGCCGGGTCCCCGGGCCAGGAACGAAGACGGTGCGGTGCCCGTTCTCGTCGCGATAGGGCACGGCGGTCCCCGAGTCCAGATAGATGTCGCGGGCGGCACGGACCCGCATGGCTGCATCCGGATGCCGGAGCGCCCGCTGTTCCAGCACCTGCCGGCGGATGGCCGCGGACGGTCCGCCATGGCCATCAAGTGACGGCGCCAGGGCAACGCTCGACAGGATAAGCGCGATGACGATGAAGCCAAGGCCCGTGCGCCACACCATGGCCGAGGGTGACGGCTGCAGGTCGGTCGCGCGCGGTACCCGGTAGAGGAAATATGCCGCGGTGACGACCAGTGCCGCGCACGCTCCGGCAGGGCCGAGGAGGGCCAGAGAGGGGAGCGGGGAGAGGAGCGGTGCCAGGCGGGCCGGCGCCATCGCCGCGACGACTGCCACACCGACGGCAGTGGCCAGCAGTGTGTGAAGGACCAGACGGGTTCGATGGTAGACCGCCCCGACGCCCGCCGGCGACGGGGCAGGATCGGGCGGGGTGAGGGCCGCGGACGGAGTCACCCCCCAAGTCTACGCGACCCGGACGTCGGCCGGGCGGTGCCTGGACCTTGACCTCCCTCCCGCGCGGCGACTATAATCGCGGCCGCAAGTATCTATAGATGAACGGTTTGCGTGCGCAGCGCGGTGCGGCGGGGAACTGGTGGACTTCGAACTGACAGATGAGCAGCGCGCGCTGCAGGCCACCGTGCGAGAGTTCGCCCGCCGGGAGATCGCGCCGCATGTGCGGGAGATGGACGAGTCTCAGCAGTTCCCGCGGGAGATCATGGCCGGGGCGGGAAAGCTCGGGCTGCTCGGCTGCCTCTTCCCGGAGGAATACGGGGGTGCGGGACTCAGCTACGTCGACTACGTCACCGTGATCGAGGAGATCTCGGCGGTGGACGGAGCGGTCGGGCTGTCGGTGGCGGCTCACAACTCGCTCTGCTCGAACCACATCTTCCAGTTCGGCTCGGCCGCGCAGAAGACCCGGTACCTCACGCCGCTGGCCCGAGGCGAGAAGATCGGCACCTGGTCGCTGACCGAACCGACGGCCGGTTCGGACGCCGGCGGCACGAAGACGACTGCCCGTCTCGACGGCGGCGAGTGGGTGCTCGACGGCTCCAAGACGTTCGCCACGCACGGCGCCAGCGGAGACATTGCCGTGGTGTTCGCCGTCACTGACCCGACACAGGGGAAGCGCGGCATCTCGGCGTTCGTCGTGGAGCGTGGCACGCCCGGCTTTCGCACCGGCAAGAAGGAGGACAAGCTCGGGTGCCGGGCGTCCGACACCGCCGAGATCGTGATGGAGAATTGCCGGGTCCCGGAGGAGAATCTTCTCGGCGAGAGGGGCGCGGGCTTCGTGAACGCCCTGCAGATCCTCGATGGCGGCCGCATCTCCATCGCGGCGCTGGGCGTCGGCATGGCGCGCGGCGCATACGAGGCGGCGCGCTCCTACAGTCGCGAGCGCGAGCAGTTCGGCAGGCCGATCTCGTCGTTCCAGGCCATCCAGTGGAAACTTGCGGACATGGCGACCCAGATCGACGCGGCCCGGCTGCTCGTCTACCGGGCGGCGGGAATGAAGGATCGCCACGAGGATGTGAACATGGCCTCCGCCATGGCCAAGCTCTACTCCTCGGAGGTCGCGGTGCGGGTCGCGAACGAGGCCGTGCAGGTTCACGGCGGGTACGGATACACGCGCGACTATCCCGTCGAGAAATTCTACCGCGACGCGAAGATCTGCACCATCGGCGAGGGCACATCGGAGATCCAGCGCCTGGTCATCGCCCGCCGGCTCCTGGACGCGTGAATGGGAGAGAACGGTCTCGTTCCGCGTCTTCTCGATGGTGATGTCGGCGCGCTCGCCCGGGCCATCAGCCTGGTGGAGAACGGCTCTCCCCGTATCCCGGAGATCCTGGGAGGTGTCTACCCGCGCACCGGCCAGGCGTACGTGATCGGCGTGACCGGGCCGCCAGGCGCCGGAAAATCGAGCCTGGTCAACGCGCTCACCTCCATCTACCGGCGCGCCGGGAAGCGAGTCGGTATCATCGCGGTGGATCCGTCGTCGGCGTTCTCGGGCGGGGCGATTCTCGGCGACCGGATCCGCATGCAGAGCCATGCAGCCGACGGGGACGTGTTCATCCGCTCCATGGCCAACCGGGGACACCCAGGCGGCCTCGCGAAGTCGACCCACGACGTCGTGGATCTGCTCGATGCCGCCGGGTTCTCCATCGTCATCCTGGAGACCGTGGGTGTCGGTCAGGACGAGGTGGAGATCGTGCGCGGCGCGGATACCGTCTGCGTGGTCCTGGTGCCGGGACTTGGCGACGATATCCAGTCCATCAAGGCGGGCATCATGGAGATTGCCCACGTGTTCGTGGTCAACAAGGCGGACCGCGAGGGAGCGGACCGCGTGAGCATGGAGATCGACCAGATGCTCTCCCTGAGCGAATCGGCAGGGCGCTGGCGCCCCCCCATCGTGTCGACGGTCGCCACCACCGGCGAGGGCGTCGTTCGCCTCACGGAGGAGATCGATACGCACCGGGCGCAGGCCGGGTCGACGGCGAGCGGTGCGCACCGCCGCCGGGAGCTCTCGCGCGAGCGCATCATGAGCCTGGCGCAGGACCGGTTCCTGGCCATCCTGAGGCAGCGCGCCGGCGATGAGGCCATCGAGTCGGCCGTCGATGCGGTGGCGAGCCGCAAGGTGGACCCGTACCGGGCCACCGACGCGCTGCTGGATGCGGCCGGATTGTGAGCGGCGTGGGTGGCGATGGCGATGGCGACGGCCGACCGCGGCTCGACCATGTCGGTGTCGCGGTCTTCGACCTGGAGAATCGGTTGAACTTCTACACGAAGGCCCTGGGTCTTACGGCGGTTCCGACCGAGACCATCGAGACCGAGCAGGTTCGTGTGGCGTTCCTGCCCCTCGGGGATACCCGGCTCGAACTGCTGGAGCCGACGGCGGAGGAATCGAGCGTGGCGCGGTTCCTGGACCGGCGGGGGGAGGGGATTCACCACCTGTGCATCGAGATCGAGGACCTGGATGCCACCCTGGCGAGATTGCAGGCAGAGAAGGTGTCACTGGTCGATGACGTGCCGCGGCCTGGAGCGGAGGGAAGCCGGGTGGCCTTCATTCATCCAAGCGGCACCGGTGGGGTGCTGATCGAGCTGAAGCAGCGAGGCACGCGGTGATCACGCCGGGATCGGAGGTCATCATCTATCTCCAGGAACCGCGGGAGCAGGTGTGGGGTCTGCTGCGTGGACTCGACGAGGTGGGCGTCACCGTGGAGGGTCTCGACATCGAATCGTTCGACGCCTGGGCGCGCTGCGTGGAGGAGGGCGGCGGGTGGCGTTCCCAGATCTCGGTCCAGTTCCTGCCGATGCGGCGGGTCCAGCGCATCCTGCTCGACCGCGGGGACCCCGAGTCTCCGTCTCTATCCGAACGATTCGCGGCCCGCGTCGGGCGCTCGCTGGGCGCTCTTCTGGACGGGGCGTCGTGACGCGGCGGCGGCGGAGCCGGTTCCTCCCGGCGCTTCTTGCGATCTGTTGCGCGTCACTTCCCGCGCTGTCAGGCGCGGGCGCCATCGATGGGAGGACGCGGGCGGCTGCGGAGGAGAGCACCGGACAGGATCACATCCGCTGGCTCCCGTGGACGCGCAAGACCTTCGAGGTGGCCGCTGCCCTGAAACGACCGGTGCTGCTCTATCTTCGGTCGGCGGATTGCCGCCTGTGCAGCGGCCTCGAGGCGAACGTCTTCGACGACCCCGACGTGGTCCGCCTGATGGCGAACCGCATCGTGCCGATAGCCGCCGACGTCGATCTGCGGCCCGACCTGGCCAGCCGCTACCTCATCAGGGCGGTACCCACGGTGAGCTACCTGCTTCCCAACGGCGAGCCGATGTACCGGATCGAGAACGACGCGACGCTGGCGCGGGTCGGCGCATACATGACGAGCCCGGACCGCTTCCGCCGCTACCTGGCGCTGGCGGTGCGGTACATGAAGGAGAACCCGGTGGAGTTGATCGGCAAGGCGGCCGAGATCGCGGCGCTGGAGAGCAAGGTGCGGTCATTCACGCCCGGCGACCCGCCTCTCGACGAGCTCGCGGCGTTGCAGCGGAGAATCCGCGACCAGATCGACTACACGCATGGGGGACTGGGCCGGGGCTGGAAGACCATCGACGACGCTCCGTTCCGTCTGTTCGCGTCGCTGGCCCGGGATGACGCCGGCGGGCCACTCGGTCGGGCGACCATGACGACGGCGCACCGCCTGCTCGAGGCGCCGATCCACGACGCCGTGGAGGGCGGGTTTCACCACTATGCCACCGCGCGGGACTGGTCGACGCCTGCCCTGGAGAAGCGGCTGGACACCAACGCCGCCGCCGTCCGGCTGCTGGTCGTGGCCGCGGTGCTCGCCCCGGAGGATGCGGCGATCCGTGCCGGCGTGTCGTCCACCATCGATTTCGTGAGGACTCACCTGGCCCTCGACGAGGGGGGATACGGGCTGGGCCAGAAGGCGTCACTGACACCGGATGACCCGGGCCTGTACTTCACACTGGACCGCGATGCCCGTCAGACCCGCAAGCCGCCGGGAATCGTTCGCACGTTCGTCTCGGAGTACAACGCACGTTTTGCCGTCGCGTTGCTCGAGGCCGGGGCACGTTACCGCGACACGGGGTGGACGGCGGCGGGCCTCGACCTTGCGGACGTCGTGGCCCGCCGGGCCTACCGGCCCGGGCGAGGCGTATCCCCGGCGGTCTCTGTCGCCGGCAAGCCGAGTATCGACGGGCTGCTGGTCGACCAGGTCGCGGCGATGGAGGCGTGGATCGCGGCGTTCGAGATCCGGGGACGTCCGGCGGACCTGGAGCGCGTCCGGGCCCTGGCCGCCTTCTGCGACGCGAACCTGCGCGACCCGGCGGGGTTCTACATCGACCGCTCGCCCGATCTGTCCGCCGTGGGAAAGATGAAGCGACCGATGGTGAACCTCTCGACCAACGGCCGCCTCGCGCTGGCGCTGCTGAGACTCTCCGTGCTGAGCGGTGATCCGGCCTGGCGTGAGCGGGCCGTGGCGGCCAGCGGCGCCCTGCGCACCGCCACATCCCGCATGGGGGCTGCCGATGCCCCCTACGTCGAGGCTCTCGGCGCGCTCGCCGCGCCGCCGATCCGGGTGGTCGTGCCCGGCGCGTTCGAATCGTCCGGTGTGCTCGCCCTCCGGCAGGCCGGCATGATGCTTCCCGAGCCGGGCGCGGTGGTGGTCCCGGCAGGAGCCGGCGCCCCGGTGGCGGGCGTGCCGGCCCCAGCCGAACGGGGGGCGGAGACGGCATGGGTCTGTGTGGGTGAGCACTGTTCGGGGCCGGTCACGACCAGCGAGCAGATGCGTGCGGCGCTGGCCTCTCTGCTGGCCCCGGCGTTTGACCCCGGATCCGCGGCCGACTAACGTGACTCGATTCTCGCCGACAGGAGTCCTCGACGTGACCAGAGCGGAGATCGGCATCATCGGGGGCAGCGGTCTGTATGACCTGAGTGGGATCGAGAACGGCCGGGAGGTTCACCTGCAGACGCCGTTCGGCGAGCCCTCGGATGCTTATCACGTCGGGAATCTCGGAGGCCGCTCCGTCGCCTTCCTGCCCCGCCATGGCGGCGGCCACCTGCTGGCGCCCGGCAGGATCAACGCCCGCGCCAACATCCACGGGTTCAAGCAGCTCGGTGTGGAGCGCATTCTGTCTGTCTCGGCCGTCGGGTCGATGCAGGAGGAGATCGCGCCGCTGGACATGGTGGTTCCCGACCAGTTCATCGACCGCACGCGCCATCGCGCGGATACCTTCTTCGACGCCGGACCGGTCGTGCATGTCGCCTTCGCCGACCCCATCTGTCCGGATCTCGCTCGCGGATTGATCCGGGCGGTTGCCGCGCCGGTGCGCGTTCACGGGACCGGAACCTATCTGTGCATGGAGGGACCCCAGTTCTCGACACGCGCCGAATCGCACCTGTACCGGTCCTGGGGTGTTTCGGTGATCGGCATGACCAACCTGACCGAGGCGCGCCTCGCCCGCGAAGCCGAGCTCTGCTACGCGACACTGGCGCTGGTCACCGACTACGATTGCTGGCGCGAGGGTGACGAGGTGGCCGTGGATCAGATCCTGGAGATCCTCGCGCAGAATGCCGGTCATGCGGCCGAGGTCCTGGGTCGATGTGTGGCCGCCCTGAGTGCGGAGCGGTCCTGCACCTGTTCAGAGGCGCTGGCGTCGGCGATCTTGACCCGTCCTGACCGGATTCCCCGACCGATCCGCCGGCGCCTGGATCTGCTCATCGGCCACCGGCTGGGAAAGGAGTGAGCGGGCATGTCCCTGCTTGTCATCGGAACCGTAGCCTTCGACAGTGTGACGACGCCGCACGGCAGCCGGGAATCGACCCTTGGAGGGTCGGCCACATACTTCGCCGTGGCGGCCTCGTTCTTCACCCCGGTCAGCATGGTCGCCGTGGTCGGAGAGGACTTCCCGGCGGACATCCTCGAACGGCTGGGCCGGCGTGGCATCGACACGTCGGGCGTCGTCACGGTGCCGGGCAAGACCTTCCGGTGGAAGGGTGAATACGGCGACGATCTGAACGAGGCACGGACCCTCGAGACACATCTCAATGTGCTCGAGGTGTTCAAGCCCGAGCTCTCGGGGATGCAGCGCCGGGCGGACCACCTGTTCCTGGCGAACATTGACCCGGTTCTCCAGAAGGAGGTGCAGCGCCAGGTCGAGTCTCCGCATCTTGTGGCGGCCGACACGATGAACTTCTGGATCGAGGGAAAGAGGGCGGAGCTGGCCGCGACGCTGGCGGACGTCGACCTGCTGGTCATCAATGACGGCGAGGCGCGGATGCTGGCCGGCGAGTCCTCGCTCCCGCGGGCGGCGGTGAGGATCCGCACCATGGGCCCGGAATCGGTCATCATCAAGCGTGGCGAGCATGGCGTGGCGTTGTTCACGGCATCGGACACCTTCGTGGCGCCTGCCTTCCCGGTGGAGAACGTGCTGGATCCGACCGGCGCCGGAGACAGCTTTGCCGGAGGGATGATGGGCTATCTGGCCCATCGAGATCGTCATGACCCGGCGACGCTGCGCCAGGCGATCATCTACGGCTCCACGCTGGCGTCGTTCAACGTGGAGGACTTCAGCATGGATCGCTTGCTCGCGTTGACGAGATCCGAGATCGATGCACGATACAGGGCGTTCACTGCCCTGACCCATTTTGATCCGATCGGTGCCGGATCGGAGGAGGGCTAGGCCATGGCGAGGACGATCAGTGGCGCGCTGTCGGCGTCTGGACGACGGTTTGGCATCGTGCTGCCCCGGTTCAACGATCTGTTCGGCCGACGTCTCCTCGATGCGGCGATCGACTGTCTTCTTCGCCATGGAGCCGACGACGACGGGATCCTCGTCGTCCGCGTGCCGGGGGTCTTCGAGCTGCCGTTCGCCGCGAAGCTCGTCGCCTCGCGTCCTGACGTGGATGCCGTGCTGGCGCTGGGGGTTCTCATTCGCGGCGCGACGCCCCACTTCGACCATATCGCCGCCGAGGTGGTCCGCGGTCTGGGGCGGCTCAACAGCACGGCCGACGTACCCGTCACCTTCGGCGTGGTCACCGCGGAGAATCAGGAACAGGCGATGGAGCGGTGCGGTGGCAAGGCGGGGAATCGTGGCCGGGACGCCGCCATCGCGGCGATGGAGATGGTGGAGGTCCGCCGCCGGGTGCTCGAGGACGTGCCGGCCCGGGGGGCGTGAGGTCGGCCGGTGGGACAGCGACGACGAGCGAGGGAACTGGCCCTTCAGCTGCTCTTCGAGGTGGAGATCACGCGCGACCCGCCGGCGCAAGTGCTGACCCGTTTCTGGGCCATGCGCGAGGTGCCGCAGGCGGTGCAGGAGTTCACCGGGACACTCGTCCTGGGGACGGTGGCCCATCTCGAGTCCATCGACAGGCTCCTGGCCTCGGCTGCAAAGAACTGGCGTCTCGGCCGCATGGCGATCGTCGATCGCAACGTGCTCCGCATGGCGATCTTCGAGCTCCGGCACCGGCCGGAGACTCCGTCCGCCGTGGTCATCGACGAGGCCATCGAGATCGCGCGGAAGTTCGGCTCGGAGGACTCGGCCCCGTTCATCAACGGTGTCCTGGACGCCGTGCGACAGGGAATTGCGCAGGCAGGGAACGAGACCTAGATTCGCCTCGCGGCCCCGTCCGGCGCCGGTATTCGAGGTGAGTGTGGAGAAGTCCGAGTCGAAGATCCTGCCCGCGGTCCTGCTGGTGGATGACGAGGAGCTGTATCTGCGGGCCATGGTCCGCGACTTCCGCCAGCATGGCTATGCGGTGACCGCCCGGCGCGACACGGTGAGCGGGGAGCAGGCCTATCGCGAGCTCAGGCGCCAGGGACAGCGACCGCTGGTGATCGTCGACCTGGTCCAGCCCGGCAGCGATGGGGGCTACCTCGGGGGCCTGGACCTCCTCAGGAGGCTCGGGCCGGACCCGGAGTGCGAGATCATCGCCGTGTCGGATAACGAGGCGGCCTGGCTGGCCACGTCCGCCCGAAGTCTCGGAGCCAAGCGCACCATCGTCAAACCCGACCTGAGACGGGTCGAACCGGAGCACATCGATTCCGCGGTGCAGGAGTTCCTGGACGAGATCTCCGGCCGGGAATCCTCGTCGGCGACGCCGACGGAGGCCCCGCTGCGGGAGCCGGGAGCCGGGTCCGGTGGGTCCGCACCGGGGGATCTCCTCGGAGCCCTGGAGGAGCTGAGGCACGCCGCCGACCGCTCATCGGTTCTGCTGCTGGTGATGCGGTATGCGGCGGAGATCACGGCCCGGGGCCTCCTCTATGAGGTGGAGGGCGATCATCTCAGGGTTCTCGGCCGCTTCGGCATGGACGGCGGTGCCCACGGAGACGAGGTCATCGGTCTCGACGAGGACACGCTCCCGGGGCGGGCCTTCTGGTCCGGCCGGCTCCAGCGCTCCACCGGGAGCGAGGTGGCCGCCCTGGCTCCGGGGCTCCCCGAACCGGCACCCGGCGAGGGCGTGGCGCTGCCCGTCATGGGTCCGGGAGGCGTGGCGGCCGTGCTCTACGCCGACACCGGGGCTGGAGCCGCCGGTTTGCCGGATCTGCGCTCCCTGAGCGCTCTGGCCGCGACGGCGAGCCTCGCGCTGGGCCGATCGGTCCGCCGTCCGGTGGCCGCCCGGGCGGTTTGAAGCCACCCCTGGCGGGACCTATATTCCGCCGCGGACCGGATGCTCGCCATCTGTGGAAGAGGCATCCCTTCTCGCGGGGTGGTGCGCCATGAATTTTTTGATTGTTGAAGATTCGGAGTCGATGCGTGCTTTCATCAGCGGAGCCATCGAATCGGGATTCGATGCCGCGGTGACCGAGACCACCAACGGCTTCGAGGCCCTGCGTGCCCTGGCCGGCAAGCAGTTCGATGCCATCGTGACCGATATCAATATGCCGGACATCAACGGGCTCGAGTTGCTCCGCTATGTGCGGGAGCACCCGGTCTACCGCAGGATTCCGGTGGTGATCATCTCGACGGAGATCGCCGAGGAAGACCGGCGTCGCGGCATGAAGGCCGGCGCCTCGGCCTACCTCAACAAACCGTTCCGGCCGGAACAGCTTCAGGAAGTCCTGACCGGTCTGCTCGATCAGGAGACCGTGTGATCGCTCATGCATGATCCGGGAGGCCACCTGAATCAGGAGGAGTTCCGCGCGGAGGCCGAGGAGATCCTCGAGAAGCTGGGTGACGAGCTTCGTGAGGCCGAATCCGAAATCGCGCAGGGTGGGATCCGCGCCGGACGGATCAATTCTCTGTTCCGCGGTGTTCACACCCTGAAGGGCATCGCCGGCCTCCTCGGCCGTGAGGATCTGGGCGCGCTGGCCCACAAGCTGGAGGACTTTCTCGACCGGCTGCGCATGGGAAGAGTGGAACTGTCCGGCGGCAAGCTGGACCTGCTCTACGACACTCACGAGATGCTCGAGCAGATGCTCGAGGGCAAGGCGGTGGACGAGGCGCGCGTCCGCGAACTCGCGCAACGTCTCGGAGGAGGGGAGCAGCCACCGGGAGACGCCCCGGAGGCGGCTGCCCTGGAGCCCGGTTTTGCCGCGTTCGACTCCCAGATTCTCGGAGCTCTCACCGAGTACGAGGAGCACCGCCTGCGGGAGAGCATCGCGGCGAATCGAAAGATCTGGCTGGTGGACGTGTCGCTCGACCTGGAGACATTCGACACCGAACTGCGCAACCTGATCGCGATCCTCAACGAGGCCGGTGAGGTGTTGAGCACGCTGCCGTCCTATGCCGGAAGTGGCGACGGGCGGACCCTGGCATTCCGTCTCCTCTACGCCGGCGAGGACGATCAGGAGACGGTGCGACGTCGAGCGGGGATGGATGTCGCGGTCGTCTCTCCGTTTGCGGTGGAGGAGGTCTCGGACGACGTGGTGAGCCCGGTGCCCGGCGGGGAGGGCGCCGCGGATGCGGACGGAAGCGAGATGGACGCCTGGGGTCCCCAGCCCCGGTCGAGCGTGCGGGTGGATCTGGAGCGACTCGATCAGATCATGAACCATGCGGGTGCGCTGATCCTGTCCCGACGGAAGATAGAGTCCCTCATGTCGAGCCTAGCGGAACGGGAGGAGGCGTCGGGGATTCGACGGGATATCGAGAGGGCCGCCGAGGAACTCGGAAAGAAGCTCGATGGGTTGCAGCGCTCGGTCATCGGCGCCCGGATGGTGCCGGTGGGGCAGATCGTCGGCAGACTGGATCGTCTCGTCCGGAAGCTGTCGCGACGGGCGTCCAAGACGATCCGCTTCTGCGCCGAGGGCGAACGCACGGAACTGGACAAGGTGATGATCGACAGGCTGCTGAGTCCGTTGATGCACCTGGTGCGCAACGCGGTCGACCACGGCATCGAGACACCGGATGAGCGCCGGGCCGCAGGGAAGTCGCCGACCGGCACGTTGCAACTGACGGCGGAGCAGAGAGGAAACGCCGTGGTGCTCGCGTTCGCCGACGACGGTCGCGGGATCGATCCGGAGCGCATCCAGCAGAAGGCGATCAGTCGTGGGATCCTGGACGGCGGGACACAGGTCAGTCCGGAAGAGGTGTCCGACCTCCTCTTCTGCCCCGGATTCTCCACCGCCGATGCGGTCAGTGACGTGTCCGGACGGGGCGTGGGCCTGGACGTGGTCCGGCGCGAGATCGCGGCGGTGGGTGGCAGCATGCGGATCCAGACGATGCCGGGTCAGGGCACGACATTCGAGATGGAACTGCCGATCACCATGGCGATCATCCAGTCGATGCTGACCCGGGCCGGAGGGCAGGTGTTCGCGATACCGGTGTCCGCGGTGGCCGAGACCCTGCGCATGCGCGGTGACCGGCTGGCCACGGTTGCCCGGGAACATGTCGTCCGCTTGCGAGGAGAGACCCTGCCCATGGTCAGTCTCGCCGAGTACTTCCGGATCGCCGAGAGCGACGCTGGCGTGCCGGCCTACGTGATGGTGCTGCGATGTGGCGAACGGTCGCTGGCGCTGGGTATCGACAATGTCATCGGTCAGCAGGAGATCGTGCTCAAGTCCATCGGCGGTCGTCTCAGCAGTATTTCAGGACTGGCCGGTGCCACGGAGATCGGCGAGAACGAGGCCGCGCTGGTCATCGACCCCATGTCCCTCGCGGGCGATGTCTGGCGCGCGGCCGGCGCAGCGTGAAGGAGAGAGGATGAGCCAGACGACCGTCCCCCCCAGTCACGTCGAGATCACATACGGAGTTCCTTCGACCGCGCCGGAGCCGGATCTTGCCGCGGCAACGCGACAGTTCCTCACCTTCCGTCTGGCCGACGAGCGGTTCGGGATCTCCATCGACTCCATCGTGGAGATCCTGAAGTATCGCCCGGCGACCCCGGTTCCCCGGGCGGATCCGGTGGTGCATGGCATCGTTTCCGTGCGGGGGCAGGTGGTGACGGTCCTGGACGGACGCCTGCGCCTCGGCCTGCCGGCAGCGGAGATCGGCGGCGCCACGCGCATCATCGTGGTGCACGACGGCAGCGAACTCGTCGGGTTGCTGGTCGATGAAGTGGTCGAGGTCGTCAGGCTGGCGGACGACGCCATCGCGGCGCCGCCGGCGACGGTGCGCGATGCCGGGGCGAGGGGCATCGTGGGCGTGTGCGACACGCACGACGAGAAGATCCTGATCTTGCTGGACATCGACCGGGTTCTGCGCATCTAGAGGGGAAGAGGGGTCATGGAAAAGGTCGTGGTCATCGGATGCCCCGCCTGTGGACGCCGGTATCGGTTCGACACGGGCCGTTTCGGAACGAGTGGTGTGCGCATTCGCTGCCGGTCGTGCGAGATGATCATGCAGGTGCGCGTGAACTCGCAGATGCTGGCCGCCGAGGTCGCGCGGCTCGATGAGGCCCCTGCGCCCGAGAACGTTCCGGAGCCGCCGCCGGCCCCGTCCGCCGCCCGGGAAGCGCCGGAAGCCTCGCCGTCCTTCGGGGCGGCCGGGGTCGAGGCGCCGGCACCCCTGGATGCCGCCGTCCCGGTGGAAGGGTCGCCAGCGGAGGCGCCGGAGCCCCGGGACGGCAGACCGATGGCGGCGAGCCCGGCGGAGATGCCGGCCCTGATCGCCGACACGGACGCGGACCGCCGCCGGCTGCTCACCGATCTGCTGCATGCCGAGGGGTACACGGTGTCGGAGGTCTGTGACGGGATCGAGGCGCGACGCTCCATCGCCACGATCCGGCCGCAGGTGGCCTTCCTGAACGCCTTCCTCCCGAACGTGCTCGGCGTCACGCTCTGCTCGGAGATCAAGAGCCATCCGGAGCTGGCCGATATCCGGATCGTCCTGATCGGCTCCCAGTATCGTCGGGACCGGTTCGTGAGGGACCCGGAGAGCCTCTACGGAGCCGACGCGTTCCTGGATGGCAGTGTCGAGCCGGCCGATTTCTCCCGGTGCACCGTCGAGCTGCTCGTCGAGCTGCGGCGGGCAGGGGCTCCGCCGGCCGAGCCGGTGCCGGGGAACGACCTGGAGGGACTGAAGCGCCTGGCGCGCATCATCGCCGGCGACATCATCCTCTACAACGCGGCCACCGCGGAAGGGGAGATCGCGGCGGGCCGGTTCTTCGAGACGTTCGCCGACGAGATCCGGGAGGGGGAGACCCTCGTGGCCCGTCGTTTCCCGTCAGTGGACAACCGCCGAGCGGTCTTTCTCGACACACTCAGAACGGCCATCAACCATCACGGAACGTTCGCCGGCATATCGGCGCCGGCCGACTCACCGGCCGGAGGGCGCTGAGGAATCGTGGAACCACGCAGCGAGACAGATCAGATCCTCGATGGTCGGGAGAGCATCGCCGAGCTGGTGGCTCTCCTCGGACAGTCGAGTCTGCGCGTGCGGCGAGCCGCGGTCGCGGCGCTGGCCAAACGGGAACCGTCCGAGACGCTGCCGGGCCTGCTCGATGCCCTGGGCGATGACGAGAACGCGGCGGCTCGCAATGCCGCCGGCGATGTGGTTCTGCGTTACGGGGAGGCCGTGGTCGCCGCGTTGACCCGCGCGCTGGACCCCGAGCGATGTCGCGACCGGACCATACAGATTCTCGGCTTGCTGGCGAGGATCCCGTGTCGCGAGTCGGTCGAGGCGGTCCTCCCCCTGGCCGGCCATGCCGATTCATCCATCGGCGCGGCGGCCATCGGCTGTCTTGCGGGGCTGAAAGATCCCGCCGCCGTTCCGATCCTGATGAATGTCCTGGACAGCGGCGACCGCTGGCAGACGTTCTACGCCATCGATGCGCTCGGGGAGATCGGGCACGCGGCGGCGGTGAATCGCCTGGTGCCTCTCGCTGCGGACCCGTACTACCACAAGGCGGTGTTCCGCGCCCTCGGCCGGATCGGTGATGAGTCATCCATTCCACCGCTGGTGAGCGCCCTGGCCGGCGGCCGGCGGCCCGACCGGACGGCCCTTGCGGCGCTGGATGAGATGGTGGTCCGGGCCCGCCCCGAGGATGTCCGGGAAGCTCTGGTCGAACGAATCCGTGACGCCGTCGTCGAACTCGACGTCCCGGCGCTGACCCAGGGCCTCATCGAACTGGCCCGGGAAGGAGATGCGGCCATCCGTCAGCCGGCTGTCCGGGCCCTGGGATGGGTCCTGGACCCGGCCGCGATTCCCTGCCTGGTCGGGGAACTGGTGGAGCCGCAGGTCGCCGACGTGGCTGCCGAGGCGCTCCTCGCCATGGGGGACGAACATGCCGACGAGATCCTGGCCGCGGCGATGACAACGCCGCTCCCGTCCGAGGGGCTCCGGCGCGTGATCGATGCGGTGGGGCATGTGGCCACGCCGCGCGTCGATGAGTTCCTGGCCGCCGCCTGCCGCCACGACGAGGAGGATATCCGACACGCAGCCGTGACCTGCCTCACCGCGCGGCCGGGTCCCGGCCATCTCGAGACCCTGGTGACGGCCCTGGGCGACCACTCGCCCGGCGTGGCCGATCAGGCGGTTGACGGTCTTCTGAATCTCGCCGCCATCTCGCCGCGGGACCGCGAGCAGGTTGCCGGGCGGGTCGACGGATTGACGGCATCGAAATCACCCGAGGTCCGGCGGGCGGCGTTGCGCATTGTCGGCCGTCTCGGGACCGAGGGGGCGAGCGAGGCGCTGGAGCTGGCCCTCCACGATCCGGACGGTTCTGTGCGCCGGGAGGCCACGGCGTTGCTGGGAGAATCCGCCGACCCGGATCGGTTGTGGCGGCTGACCACGGCGCTGGCGGACGAGGACGCCCGTGTCCGCGAGGAGGCGGTGCTTGCCATCGGTCGCCTCCGCGACGAGCGGGCACGCGGCGTGCTCCTGTCCTCGCTTCATGATCGGAGCATCTGGGTGAAGTGCCGCGCGGCCCGCGCGCTTGCGGAGCATCCGGCCGTGGAGGTGCAGGCCGCGCTGGAGCATGTGGCGCGCGAGGAGGTCCTGCCGGTGCGGGTGTCGGCCGTGGAGGCGCTCGGCTACCTGCGCCCTGATTCGGAACCGTTTCTCCGGGAGATCGTGACCGACCGGGAGGCCGAGGTGAGGCGGGCCGCCATGCGGGCCCTGGTGACCGGTCGGGGAGAGGTCCCGGTCTCGGTCCTGGCGGTTGCCCTGGAAGATTCGGTCTGGTCGGTGCGCTGTGCGGCCGCGGAAGCTCTCGGCGCGTCGGGCCAGCCGGCCGGGTTCTCGCCGCTGTCCCATGCTCTCGACCGGGAATCGGACCCGGTGGTGCGGCGGAATCTGATCACCGCGCTGTTCAATGTCGACGCGGAGTCGTCGCTCCCGTTTCTGGTGGCCGCCCTGGCGGAGAAGGATGTGGCGCAGACGGCGGCGGAGATGCTCGTGGCCGGCCATCGTGTGTTTGCGGATGAACTGCGCGCCGAATGGGCCTCCGGCGTAGACCCGGCCACCCGGGAGGGACTCTCGGTGGTCCTCCAGGAGATCGGGAGGCGGGAATCATCCCGGTCGGGTCTCGATGAGGAAGGGGAACGGCCGTGAGTGCGATGGCCTCCGCGACCCTCGACCGGGTGACCGGTCGCAAGGTGCTCGCGGAGGATTCCGTCCGGCAGGTGCTGGAGCTGCTCAACCGGCGTTTTGGCTTCCAGTTCCGGGATTCGTTCCTGGAGATGGCCCGGGACCGGCTGGCACGGCGGATGCTGGATCTGGGGCTCGAAAACCTGAGGGATTATTACTACCGGCTGCTCTATGACCCGGAGTCGGACCGCGAGTTCGATCGCTTGTTCGACACTCTCTCCAACAACGAGACGTACTTCTTCAGGGAGGAGACCCAGATCGCCACGTTCGCCGAGGAGATCCTTCCCGAACGATCAGGAGCCGCGAAGTCCCGGGTCCGGGTCTGGAGCGCCGGCTGCTCCACCGGAGAGGAGCCGTATTCCCTGGCGATGGCCGTGCTGGAACAGGTGGGGACAGGAGCCGATCGGG
This sequence comes from Acidobacteriota bacterium, assembly GCA_046757965.1. Lineage (GTDB taxonomy): Bacteria > Acidobacteriota > Polarisedimenticolia > SMYD01 > SMYD01 > JBHHZI01. The sequence continues at coordinate 43,211 of JBHHZI010000004.1, forward strand.
TGGAGATCTTCGGCTCCGATTACTCGGGGCGAGCGCTGGACCGGGCCCGCCGGGGCATCTATCACGGATTCTCCTTCCGGAACCTGCCGGACAAGTTTCGCGATCGTTACTTTCGCCGGGAGGATGGGGGAGATTTCCGGATCATCCCGGAGGTGCGCCGGATGGTGCACTTCGGGAAGTGCAATCTGCTCGGTCAGTCGGGCGATCTGCCTCTCATCAAGTTCGATGCGATCTTCTGCAGGAATGTTCTGATGTATTTCGATCGGGATTCGCGACGGAGAGTGATCGAGCTGTTTCACGATCGGCTGGCCGAGGGCGGCTACCTGTTTCTCGGACACTCCGAGTCACTGCTGGATCTCTCGGACCAGTTCGAACTCGCCAACCTCGTGAACGATGTCGCGTACCGGAGATGAGAGAATGATTCGAGTCCTCATCGTCGACGACTCACGGACGAATCGGGTCACCCTCGAACGTCTTCTGTCGGTGGACCCCGACGTGAGTATCGTGGGCCGCGCCGCGGATGGAGCGGAGGCCATCCGCCTGGTCGAGGAACATCATCCCGATGTGGTGACCCTGGACCTGGAGATGCCGCACGTCAATGGGCTGACGTTCCTGCGCTGGTTGATGGCGCGCTGCCCCTTGCCCGTCCTCGTGGTCACGTCCCGGGAGTCCAACTATTCCCTCTTCGAGGCTCTCGAGCTGGGAGCCCTCGACTTCATCCTCAAGCCGGGCCGGGTGAGCCCGGACCTCCCGATCATCCAGCGGGAGCTGATCGACAAGATCCATCTTCTGGCCGGCATGTCGGGCTGCGTCGATCCCCGGCCGGACGCGGTGATTTCCGTCGTTCAGGACTCCGCGGCGGCGGTGGCGCCCGCCATCGATACGAAGCATGACTTGGCGCGCCAGGTCGTCGTCATCGGAGCCAGCACAGGCGGACCGCTGGCCCTGCAGCGCATCTTCAGACGGCTCGGAGCGGACCTTCCGGCCGGAGTCCTGGTGACGCAGCACATGCCGGCGTACTCGACCTCCTTCTTCGCCGAGCGGCTCGATGAGATCACGCCGTTGCCGGTCCGCGAGGCTCGCGCCGGTGACCCGGTACGCGGGGGAGCGATCCTGATCGCTCCCGGCGGCTGGCACATGGGGGTGGAAAGAAGCGAGGGGCAGGGCACACAGATCCGTCTCGATGTGGCCCGCGATGAGGACCGTCACGTCCCGTCTGCGAACCGGTTGTTCTCCACGGCTGCCAAGGCGTTCGGGCCTTCCTGCGTGGGAGTCGTGCTGACCGGCATGGGCGATGACGGCAGCCGGGGTCTCAAGGATATCCAGGATGCCGGTGGAGTCACCATCGCCGAGTCGCCGGAGACGGCCGTGGTCTACGGAATGCCACGGCGGGCCGTCGCCGCGGGTGTGGTCGACCAGATCGTTCCGCTGCCGGATATCGCTGCGGAGATCGAGAATCTGGTGCGGCGCGGGAGCGAGCCAGGTGGGAGTCACGCAGCGGGGGCAAGGGACAGGGAGTCGATATGAGCGGGTCTGGTCATGAACAGTTCACCGATCGGGAATCGCGCCTGGAGGAGGCCCTGGGCACCGTCCGCCGTCTCTTCGAGGAGCAGGCATCCAGCGCGCCGGGGGAGCCGGCGGCGGCCGTGGCGGCGGCCACGGACGGCACCGACGACCTGCTGATGAATCTCTACGTTGCCGGGTTGCACCTGCACGGAAGTCTCGATCTGCACGATGTGCTGGTCAATCTCCGCGAGATCCTGATCAATCTGGTCGGCGTGGAACGATTTGTCCTGTACGTGGCGGACAGCACGGCCCGGAACCTGCGGGCGGTGGCTGACGAGACGGGCCTGGTACGGGGGCCGGCAACCGCCGGACCGGAAGGGGGCATCGTGTCCGTGGTGGTCCGCACCGGCATTCCGTACTTCGCCGCGGACGACGATGCCGAGACGACACCGGGAGGACCCTGCGTCGCCTGCGTGCCCCTGAAGATGGCCGGAGCGGTCCTCGGGGTCGTGAAGATCGAGCGGCTCGTCGCCCACAAGTCCGGCTTCGAGCAGCGAGATCATGAGATCCTGAACCTGGTCGGGGAGCAGTCCGGTCCGGCACTGCTGGCCGCGGCGCTCTACCGCCGGTATCTCGGCACACAGAACGGCACCTCCCCGGGCCCTGCGGGGGTGCTGTTCGGGCTTCTCGACGTGGCACCGGGGACGGAATCATCCCAGGAGACGGCGCCATGAGACGGATGACCTTTCTTGTGGTCGAGGACTCGCCGGCGATGCGCCAGCTCATCGGCTTCGCGCTCAAACGGTTTCCGGATTGCCGGATTCTCCAGGCCGTGGACGGCGCCGACGCCCTGCGCACCATGGCCTATGAACCGATCGACGTCCTCATCACGGACATCAACATGCCGATCATGGATGGCCTCAAGCTGGTCAAGGTGGTTCGTGGTAATCCGGCGATGGCCGACCTGCCGATCATCATCGTCACGACCGAAGGAGCCGATGCGGACCGCGAGCGCGGCATGAAACTCGGCGCGGATGCGTATGTCGCCAAGCCGATGGAGGCTGGGGACCTCGTCCGGACGGTGAACGAGGTCCTGAAGCGCAAGGCCGCGGCGCGGCCGTCTGTTCCCTGACCCTCCGCGTCCTGCGGCAAGCAAGACTTTCCCCCGCGCGCACGGTACAATGCGCCCGTGTCTCGACGGACCTGCACCGGGGTTGTGATCCTGTCCCTGGTCCTCGCGGGGTGTGGCTACGCCCTGCAGGGGCGGGGCTCGAGCGTTCTGAGTCCGGGTATCGAGACCATCGGGGTGCCGCCGTTCAAGAACCTGACAGGTCGGCCGGAGCTCGAGCAACGCATCTCCGAGGAACTGCTCCGGCAGTTCCAGATCCGGAGCCGCCGTCGCACGACAGCGTCCGCCGACGGAGCCGATGCGGTTCTGCGGGGTGAGGTCACGGCCTACCGGGAGACGCCGGTGGAATTCAACCCCGATGGTCGAGCGCGCACCATCGAGGTGCGGATCACGGCGCGGGCCCGCCTGCTGGCCACGCTCGACCAGCGGGTGATCTGGGCGTCCGACCACTTCACCTTCCGGGAGTCGTACGCCGTCGGTGAGGAGGCCGCGGCGTTCGTCGAACTGGAGACGGTCGCCATCGAGGTCGTTGCCGCGGACTTTGCCGAGGCCGTGGTGACCTCGATCCTGGAAGGATTCTGACGTGGCCTCGATGGACATCGGTGCCCTGAAGACCTCGCTCGAGGCCGGTCAGATCGCGCCGTTCTATCTCGTCGTCGGCGGCAGCACGTGGCATCGCACGGAGGCGGTGAGGATGGTGCGCGCTGCCACCGTGCCGGAGGCGGACCGCGCCCTGGCGGAGATCCGGGGGCGGATCCGCGAGTGCGACCTGGTGAGCCTGCTCGACAGCGCCCGGACACTGCCGATGGGTGTGGCGCGCCGGCTGGTCGTGCTCAGCGACGGAGATGAACTGAAGAAGGAGGAGATCGCGCAGTTGCTCGACTATGCCGCCTCACCTCGGCTGACATCCACGGTGGTGCTGTGCGCCGCGAAACTGACGTCCGGAGAGGAGAGCCGCCGGCTGACGCGCCGGGCCACGGTGGTGACATGCCCGGAACCGCGCAACTGGGAGGTTGGACGATGGATCCGCGCGGAGATGACACGCCGGGAGCTGGCACACGACGCCGGGGTTCCCGAGGCGCTGCAGGCCCTTCTCGGCGATGCGCCGCGTGACCTGGCGGCCGGCCTGGACAAGCTCGAACTCTACATCGAGGGACGCGGCGCGCGGCGCGTCGGTGTCGACGACGTGGAATCCAGTCTGTCCCGCCTTCCCCATGGCACCGTCTGGCAGTTCATCGAGGCCCTGGAGAATCGTGACACCGAGGCGTCGCTGGCTGCGCTTGCGGCCATCCTGGAGCTGGGCGAGCCGCCGGAATCGGTGCTGCGCCTCGTTCTCAGGAGCCGCCGGCAGATCATGGCCGGACTGGCCGCGGCCGGGCGGGGCGAGGGAGATGACGGGATTCTCCAGGCGATGGGCACGTCGCCGCGGGCGCGCCAGGCCCCGCGGGTGCGCCGGGCCATCCTGGAGAGATTACGGCGTCACCGCCTCGACGAGGTGGTCGAGAGCCTGCCTCTGCTCCTGGCGGCCGATTCGCGCCTCAAGGGTGGTGGGGGCGGTGGAGGTCCGGGCGTCGTGCTGACCCGACTGGTGCTTGACCTGGTATCCACATGCAGGACCAAGGGGCTTGCGCCGAGCCGATTCGCGTGAGCGATGGGCGGCTGGCCGGCGCCGGGAGAGGTGAATGAGCGACGAGAAGAAGACAGCCCGTATCGAGATCAAGCTGCCGGATCGACTGGCGGGCGGGGCGTACGCCAACAACATGGTGGTGGCGCACACTCGCGAGGAATTCGTGCTTGATTTCATGACCCTGTACAATCCGCGTGCCGGTGTGGTGACTGCCCGTGTGATCGTCAGCCCCGGGCACCTCAAGCGTATCGTCCGGGCTCTCTCGGACAATCTGTCCCTCTATGAGGCGAGCTATGGCGAGCTGTCCGAGGCGCCGCCTCCCGGAGATGACGCGGTCAACTGATGCCACGATCCTCGTTCGTTCACCTGCATAATCATTCCGAGTACTCGTTGCTCGACGGGTCCTGCCGGCTCCGGGAACTGGTGGAGTGCGCGGCCGCCTTCGACCAGCCGGCGGTGGCGCTCACCGATCACGGCAATCTGTTCGGCGCCCTCAAGTTCACGGAGGCTGCCCGTTCGGCCGGTGTCAAGCCGATCATCGGGCTGGAGGCGTACATGGCGGTGGGCTCGCGCCATGACCGGGGAGGCCCGGCCGGCGCGGGGCGTCGCAAACCATACCACCACATGATCTTGCTGGCGCGAAACTATACCGGGTACCGCAATCTGCTGAAGCTCGTCTCCCTGGGATACACGGAGGGCTTCTACTACAAGCCGCGCATCGACAGGGAGATCCTGGCCGAGCATGCCGAGGGATTGATCGGCACGTCCGGATGCCTCGGCGGCGAGATCCCGCAGCTCCTGCTCGCCAACCGGACCGCGGATGCGGAGCGCGTCGCCGCGATCTATGCCGAGATGTTCGGGCCGGAGCACTTCTACATCGAGTTGCAGGCTCACGGCATCCCGGAAGAGGAACAGGTGTTTCCGGCGCTCGTGGACCTCTCCGCCAGGACGAGCGTGCCACTTCTGGCGACCAACGACTGTCATTACATGAGCGCCGCCGACCACTTTGCCCATGACGTCCTCATCTGCATCCAGACCGGCAAGACCACGGCGGATCCCCGGAGCCTTCGATTCACGGACCAGCACTACTTCAAGAGCAGCGAGGAGATGTCGCAGCGGTTTGCCGACTATCCGGAATCGGTGGAAAACACCTTGCGGGTCGCCGGGATGTGCGATCTGGAGATGCCGGATTCGGGCTATCAGCTCCCGCACTTCACCGTTCCCGGCGAGGCGACGCCGGACGACTACCTGCGTCAGGTGACGCGCATCGGGTTCGAGAGCCGGCGAGCCGTCTGGGATCGTCTGGCGGCGAAGGGCGAGCTGCGGCGGTCGATCGAGGAGTACGGCCAGCGACTGGAGCGGGAGCTCGCCTGCATCGCGGAGATGGGCTTCTCGGGGTACTTTCTCATCGTGTGGGATCTGATCCGGCATGCGCGGAGCCTGCAGATCCCCGTCGGGCCCGGGCGAGGATCGGCGGCCGGATCTTTGGTGGCCTTCTGCCTCGGCATCACGAACATCGATCCCCTCCGGTACGATCTGCTCTTCGAGCGGTTTCTGAACCCCGAGCGGGTCACCATGCCGGACATCGACATCGATTTCTGCATGAAACGGCGTGGCGAGGTCATCGACTACGTGACCGAGACGTACGGCCGTGAGAACGTGGCGCAGATCATCACCTTCGGGACCATGGCGGCTCGCGGTGTCATCCGCGATGCCGGCCGGGGATTGAACATCTCCTTCGCCCAGGTGGACAGGATTGCGAAGCTGGTTCCTCCGGACCTCGATGCGACCATCGCCAAGGCCCTCGCGTCGGTTCCGGCACTCAAGGAGGCGTACGAGACGGATCCGGCCATCACTCAGCTTCTCGACGTGGGGCAGCGGCTCGAGGGACTCGCCCGCCACGCGTCCACGCATGCGGCGGGCGTCGTGATCGCGCCAAGTCCGATCACCGACTTCGCGCCGCTCTACCAGGTCAAGGAAGGGGAACGCACCACCCAGTACTCCATGGGAGACATCGAGTCCATCGGCCTCCTGAAGATGGACTTCCTGGGTCTGAAGACCCTGACGCTCATCGACTCGGTGGTGAAGGGCATCCGGGACGGCCGCCGGGAAGACATCGATCTCGAGACGCTGGACCTGGAAGATGCGGCCACCTACGCACTCTTCTGCCGGGGCGCCACCAGCGGCGTGTTCCAGTTCGAATCGGATGGCATGCGCGACATCCTGCGCAAGCTGCGCCCCGAGCGCTTCGAGGATCTGATCGCCCTCAACGCGCTGTATCGCCCGGGTCCGCTCCAGGGCGGCCTGGTGGATCAGTTCATCGAGCGGCGGCACGGAAAGGTCAAGGTCGACTATCCCGTCGGACAGCTGCGCGAGATCCTCGACGAAACCCACGGAGTGATCGTCTACCAGGAACAGGTCATGAAGATCGCCTCCGAGCTGGGCGGATTCTCTCTGGGCGAAGCGGACCTCCTGCGGCGAGCCATGGGAAAGAAGAAGAAGGATCTGCTTGCCGCGCAGAAGAAGAACTTCGTCGACGGCGCGGTGCAGCGCAGCATCGATGTGGGAAGCGCGGAGAAGATCTTCGAGCAGATGGAGTACTTCGCCGGCTACGGATTCAACAAGTCACACTCGGCGGCCTACGCGCTGGTTGCGTATCAGACGGCGTACCTGAAGGCCCACTACCCGGTCGATTTCATGGCGGGTCTGCTGACCTCGGAGCGCAACAACACCGAAAAGGTGGTGGCCTACATGAACGAGTGCCGCGAGATGGGCATCGACGTGTTGCCGCCGGACGTCAACACGTCTGCCGTGGATTTCGTGCCGGAAGGCGAGGCGATCCGGTTCGGACTGTCCGCGATCAAGAACATCGGAACCGCCGCCATCGACCATCTGATCTCGCGGAGAGATACGCTGGGACCATTCACGTCGTTACAGGAACTCGCCCGGGAAGTCGATTCCCGGCAGGTCAATCGCCGCGTGTTCGAGGCGCTGATCAAGAGCGGCTCGCTGGATGGCATCTTTCCCGTCCGTGCGCGGCTCATGGCGGCACTCGACCACGCTCTCGAGGCCGGACAGCGGCACCAGCAGGACAAGGCGCTGGGGCAGGGAGCCCTGTTCGGCTTCGATGCCGCGGCGCGCGCACCGGAAGAAGCCCTGCCGGAATGTGCTGCCTGGACCGATCACGAGACGCTGGCCTTCGAGAAGGAGACCCTGGGTTTCTATCTCAGCGGCCACCCGCTGACGGAGTATGCCCGCGAGGTCGAGGCGTTTGGTTCACACTCGTCCGTGGGCCTGCGCGGTTGCCCGCCGGGGACGCCGGTGGCGGTTGCCGGCATGGTGGCGGCCATCCGGAAACGCAAGACCCGCAAGGGGGAATGGATGGCGGTCGTGACGCTCGAGGACCTGGAGGGGACCTGCGAGGCCGTGGTGTTCCCGCGCGTGCTGTCCCGGCACGGCGACCTGCTCGTGGAGGATGCCGCGATCCTGGTCTCGGGCCGCGGCGATAGCCAGGGAAGTGACGACCGGGGGCGGTTGCTGGTGGATGACATCGTGCCGCTGAAGGAGGCGCGCTCCCGGCGCGCGGAGGGCGTGACCATCGGCCTGCAGGCGCCGGGTCTGAACTCCGACACACTCGATCGACTGCGAGAAGCGCTGGCGACCCACGAGGGCTCCGTCCCGGTGCGCTTCGTGCTGACGGTGCCGGATGCCTGCCGCGTCATCTTCCGACCGACGCCCGAGGTGCGCGTCGAACCCGGTCCGGCTCTCACCGATGCGGTGGAAGCCCTCCTGGGTCGGGGATCGCTGCGACTCAGGCTGCGTGCGACGTAGCGGCCGATGACCGTGGTGACCGGCGTTGACACGTCTCTTCCGCCGGTGGTACGCTGACCTCTTTATCTTCACGCTGCCCGGTCGGTACCGGCCCGTCATCCACACCAACCTGAACATGGAGATCGCGAGTATGAGGACAAGAGGGCGCTATCTGTTCACCTCGGAGTCGGTCACGGAGGGACATCCGGACAAGATCGCGGATCAGATCTCGGACGGCGTTCTCGACGCCGTGCTGAGTGCCGATCCCGCCGGCCGGGTCGCCTGCGAGACACTCGTCACCACGGGGCTCGTCGTCGTCTCCGGCGAGATCACCTGCCGGCAGGCGCCCGATATTCCCCAGGTGGCGCGGCAGGTCATCGAGGAGGTCGGATACACACGGGCCAAGTTCGGATTCGACTGCTCGACCTGCGCCGTGATCCAGGCCGTCGATCGCCAGTCGCCGGACATCGCGATGGGTGTCGACACCGGCGGCGCCGGGGATCAGGGCCTGATGTTCGGCTATGCGTGCGACGAGACCGACGAGCTCATGCCGATGCCCATCGCTCTGGCCCACAAGCTGGTCCGGTCGCTGTCGAACGCACGGCGGAACGCAGACCTGCCGTACCTTCGCCCTGACGGCAAATCTCAGGTCACCATCGAGTACGAGGGTTTCAAGCCGGTGAGAGTCGATGCCGTGGTGGTGTCCTCGCAGCACAGTGCAGAAGTCGAGATGGAAAAGATCCGGGAAGACGTCATCGCGCAGGTCATCCGTCCCACCATCCCGACGACGATGATCGACGACGACACGAAGTTCTTCGTCAATCCGACGGGCCGGTTCGTGGTCGGCGGCCCCCAGGGCGATTGTGGCCTCACCGGCCGCAAGATCATCGTCGACACGTACGGCGGTGCGGGCCGGCACGGTGGGGGGGCGTTCTCCGGCAAGGATCCGACCAAGGTGGATCGCTCGGCATCGTACATGGCCCGTCACATCGCCAAGAATATCGTGGCGGGGCGACTCGCGACCCGTGTCGAGGTTCAGCTCGCGTATGCCATCGGCGTCGCCGAGCCGGTCTCGGTGATGGTTGATTCCTTCGGCACCGCCACCGTGGCCGAGTCATCCATCGAATCGGCGATCCGCGAGGTCTTTCCGCTCACCCCGAAGGGGATCATGGAAGCGCTGGATCTCCGCCGCCCGATCTTCCGCAAGACCGCCGCCTTCGGGCATTTTGGCCGGAGTGAACCGGAGTTCACCTGGGAGCGGACCGATCGGTCCAGCGAACTCGCCCGCGCCGCACAGGGGTGAGCCCACCGGAATCGCGCCGCGACCGTCCCCGGGCCCACAGGGTGACAGGGCTCATGGGGTCCGCAGCTTGGGGACCCCGCCGCTGTCGGGTAGCCTCCCGCCCGACGACCAGGCTGGGGTTGCGTCGAAGGTAACTTGTAGATAGTAAAGGGATTATTCGTATCCCGCCCGACTCCCTGTGCTACACTGGCACGGTTGGCGCTCGACGTCTTCAATCGCTCATGCATGCCTCCCGGATCAGATCACCCCGTCGCCGCCTGAAGATGTTCCTGACGGTCGCGGTGACGGCCGTGCTGTTGTCGTGGTTCGCTGCCGGCTGGCACCGGGTCGGGCCGGACCGATATGTGATCCGGATCTCCTTCTGGCGGACCGGAGATGCGGTGCCGCTGTCACCCGGCTGGCACTGGACGGGCCCCGGCCTGTCGGCGGTCCGCTCCTATCCCCGTGGAGTCGTTGCCCACCGCTTCCGGATCGGCGCCGGTGAGAACAGACTGGCCTCCGGAAGCGGGGAGGCGATCGCCCTCGAGGGGACGCTCCGGTACCGGATGGACGAGTCCGGTCTCGCGGCGGCCGTCCGGTCCGGCGCGGCCGGAGGAGGAGGGGAATGGCTGGACGCCTGTCTGCGTGATGCGGTGCGCCAGCTCCTGGCGGTCGGCACCCCCCCGGCGGCAGGCGCGGACGGCGAGTCCCGGCTCGCCCGGCAGGTGGCCTCCCGTCTCGCAGCCGGCGGCTTTTCCCTGGTCTCGCTGCACCTGAGCGCCGTGGGATCCCCCGCCGACGTGGCGGTGAGCCGGCACACTGGCAGCGCCAGGGCGCGGGTTCTCGTTGTCGGCTGGGACGGTGCCGACTGGAACGTGATCGACCCGTTGCTGGCGGCAGGGGACATGCCGAACCTGGCGGGACTGGTGGCGGCGGGAACCCGGGCTCGCCTGATGACGGTGACCCCCGCGCTCTCGCCGGTGGTGTGGACGTCGGTGGCCACCGGCACGCGCCCGGCGAAGCACGGCATCATCGATTTCCTCGCCGTGGATCGGACCACCGGCGAGAGCGTGCCGGTGACGAGCAATCTCCGCCGGGAACCGGCACTGTGGACCCTGCTGACGGCCCGGAACATCCCCTCGGGGGTCGTGGGATGGTGGGCCACCTGGCCGGCCGAGGCGGTCACCGGCTACATGGTGACCGACCGCCTCGCGTATCAACTCTTCGGCATGGGAAAGGATCGCCAGACCCCGCCCACCGGATTGACCTGGCCGCCGGACCTGTTCGACGAGATCGCGCCGCTGGTCGAGAAGCCGGCGGATGTTCCCGACGCGGCGGTGCGTGCCTTCGCCGATCTGCCGGACGACCCGGGAACATTGAGGGATGCGGACCGGCAGCTTCTGGATGAGTTCAGGACGGTTCTCGCGACCACCGAGACCTACGACGCCGTTGCCCAGGCACTGGCCCACCGGAGCGATCCGGTGCTGCGGTGTGTGTATTACGAGGCCACCGATACGGCCGCCCATCTCTTCATGCCCTATCGACCTCCGCGCATGACCGGCGCCGACGAGGTCTCCGGACGGATCTGGGCCCGGACCGTGGACGAGGTGTACCGGGACCTGGACCGACGTCTCGGGCGGCTCCTGCAGACCGTCGATGAGCAGACCACCGTTGTGGTCCTCAGCGACCATGGCTTCCGGAGTGGTCAGAATCGTCCGGCCGCCGAGTCGCGGATCGGCTCCGGAACGGCGGCGGACTGGCACCGCAAGTACGGCATCCTGGTCATGGCGGGCCGGAGCATCGAGCACGGGGGTCATCTCGCGGAGGCCTCGGTGGTCGATGTCGCGCCGACGATCCTGGCCCTCCTCGGCCTCCCGGTGCCGGCGGCCATGGACGGTCAGGTGCTGCGCGGAGCGCTGACACCGATGTTTCTGGCCCAGCATCCGGTGCAGACCGGCCCGCCGGTCCAGGAGGCCCGGGCGGCGGGCACACCGATTCGTTCCACGGCGGATGACGCCATCGTGCGCCGGCTCACCTCCCTGGGGTATCTCGGGAGCAGCGACGCCGACGGTCTGGTCCAGGACGCCGTGACCGCGAACAACAACCGCGCCACGGTCCTCCTGGCCGATGGCGATGCCGCGGGAGCCATCGCGGAGCTGAGGCGCGGGCTGACGCGGGCGCCGGACGCCATCCCGCTGCGGCTGAATCTGGCGCGGGCTCTGCGCCTCGAGGGCAACGACGTCGAGGCGGAGGCCGTGCTCACCGGCCTCATCAGGGAGCATCCGGACCTGGCCACCGCCCACAACCTGCTGGGCAACCTGTATCTGGACCAGGGAGATCTGCACCGGGCGGGCATGCACTTCTCGCGCTGCCTGGAGATCGACCCGAATTTCATCGGCGGAGAGATCAGCCTCGGTCTTCTCGCTGAGCGGCAGGACGACCTGGACACGGCCCTCGAGCATTACCGTCGGGCCGCGACCATCGATCCGGACGCCGCCGAGCCGTTCAACAACGTCGGTAATGTGCTGCGGGCCCGGGCCCTGGCGGCGCGCACCCGGGGGGATGCGGCCGGCGCGAAGCGCTTCTTCGCCGGCGCCGTCGCCTCCTACCGGCAAGCCATCGATGCCGACCCGACGTTCATCGGCAGCTACAACAACCTGGCCCTCGTCTACCAGGACACCGGACGGCCCGACGAGGCCATGTCGCTCTACCGCGAAGGGCTCGACCGGGCCCCGGACAATCCTACCGTCCGGAACAACCTGGGCAGCCTGTACTTCGCCGCCGGCCGGCTGGACGACGCCCGGCGAGAGTTCCAGCGAGCCATCGATCTCGATCCCGACTACGCCTCGGCCCACAACAATCTCGGTGCGGTGCTCGGGCGGCAGGGCCGGCCGGCGGAGGAGATCGCAGCCTATCGGCGGGCGGTGGCGATCGAGCCGGACTACGCGGATGCGCATCATAATCTCGGCCTGGCGCTCATTCGCGCCGGCGAGGAGGGGGCCGGCGAGGCCGCTCTGAAGAAGGCCCTCGAGATCAATCCCGGCTATCTCTCGGCCTACGTGGCTCTCGGCAACCTGTATCTGGCTCGCGACGACTTTCACCAGGCCGAGGAGATGTTCTCGGCATGCCTGCTGCGCAACCCGGGCCTGTTCGCCGTTCGCAACCGTCTGGCGGATACGTACGTGGAGGCCGGGCAGACGGAGAAGGGGATCGCCGAGTACCGCCGGTCTCTGCATGACCAGCCAGGTCAGCCGGAGATCGAGGCCCGTCTCGAGGCCCTCGGCGCCTGACGGCGCGCGCGGCGGACGGGGGCGCGTCAGGTCCGGAGGTGGAGGCTCAGGTACAGGCCGAGTCCACCGAAGAGCACGTTGGGTGTCCACGCCGCGAGCAGGGGAGAGAGGAACTGCTCCGCGCCGAGGGCGTTGAATACCGCCAGCACCGTCCAGTAGGCGAAGCTGAGCCCGATGGCGAGCCCCACGCCGAAGAGAGACCCGCGTGGACCGACGCGGAACGAGAACGGGAACCCCAGGAGGACCATGAAGAGCGGGATGGTCGGGAACGCCATCTTGTGGGCGAGGGCCACCTGCAGGCGAGTCGTGTCGTAACCACTGCGGGCCAGCCGGGCGATGTAGCTGCGCTGGTCGTGATACGACATCTCGTCCGGTTCCCGCCGGACCCCCCAGAGCAGGCCGGTCTCCTCGCTCTCGAAGAACGACGGCTGGAGGGGGATGTCGATCACCACGTCGTCGACGAGATCCACACGGGCAGAATCGTCGGTGAACGAGCGCTGCCAGCCGGAATCCACCAGCCACTCGTTGCCGTCCCAGCGTGCGGTGGAGGAGAACGAGCGCTCGCGCAGGGCGAAGGTCTCGGGATCCAGGGTGAACACACTCAGACCGAGGATGCGACCGCGTTCCGGATCCGCATGCTCGTAGTGATAGAGGTGGCCGTCGCGCGCCATCACCCACCGGTGCCTCGGGTCACGGCTGCGGGGAAGGTGCCCGGTGATCCGGTCCTTGTAGGCCTCGGCCTGCTGGTTGGTGGCGGGCAGGATCCTGTCCTGGAGGTAGTAGCCGGCGATGGAGAACCCGGCGGTGATCAGCAGGAGTGGAGCGAGCAGGCGATAGAGGCTGACCCCGGAGGCGGTGACGGCCGTGTGTTCCCGGGCCCGGGCCATGAGTCCGATGCCGACCAGGGTCGCGACCAGGCAACTGATCGGTAGCATGTTGGCGGTCATCTGGGGCAGCCGGAAGAAGAGGTACTGCAGCAGAACGGACGTCGCCACGTGGTTGTCGATGACGTCCTGCAGGAGCGCGCGGAACTCCACCAGCAGGTAGACGATGTAGACGGCCGACATGACCAGCGCGAAGACCATGAGGAAGTTGCGTGCCACGTAGCGATCGATGAGCTGGGGGAACGGATTGGCCGCGCGGACTGCCGGCGAGGGGACCTGCTCCGCCCGGACGTCGGCGAGCCGCCGGGCGCCGGCGAGTCGACGGGCCCGCAGATTCCGGCCCAGGCCCCGGAGACGGTCGAGACCGCGCACGGTCCGGGGGCGACCCTGGCCGCGGCGGATGGTGAGGAGCAGGGCCAGAACCGCGAAGACGAGGTTCGGCAGCCAGAGGGCGAGCGGCGGTGGCAGGTGACCCTTCTCGGAGAGGTCGCGCAGGATCGAATAGCCGACCCAGTAGACGAGAACCACACCCAGGCTGAGGGCGAAGCCGGAAGCCTTGCCGCCCCGCCGGTTGACGAGCCCGAGCGGCAGGGCGAGCAGGGCGAACACCAGGGCCGCGGCCGGCAGAGCGAATCGTTCGTGCCAGTTGGTCCGCGCAAGGGCGAGCCGGATGCGGCGTACCGTCGGGTTGGTCATGGCTCTCGCCGCGCGAATCTCCGTGGCGAGCTCGCTCATGGTCATCTCACGGTGATTGCGCTGCAGCTTGTTGGAGAACGCCTGCATGTAGGCCGGCGCCTCCTTGCTCAGGTGATAGACATCGAAGGAGGTCACCGAGTACGCATCCAGCGGGCCGCTGTCGAGCGAGCGGGCGTGAGTGGTCCCATCCTCGAGGAGCAGGTGCATGCGACCGGTGCTGTCATCGAAGCTGATCTCGCCGCGGCGCGCCACGGTCAGCCGCTCCACGTTCTCCGGTCCGTCGTCCTTCTCGTAGAGGATGACCCGCTGCAGCCCTCCGGTCGTCTCGTCCCGCTGGTCGTAATAGAGCAGGACACCCGGGATCGACGTGTGAAACACCCGGGGCCCGAACCGGTCGGTATTGATGTAGCGAGACAGGTAGACATCGCGTTTCATGAGGTGGTGGAGATAGGCGCCCTCCGGAGCCACATAGGCGACGAAATAGAACCCGACCAGGGTCGCGACGATCCCCAGGCCGGCCACCGGCCGGGTCAGCGCGCGGAACGGGATGCCGGCAGCCTGCAGGGCGATGACCTCTGAATCGGCCGACAGACGGCCAATGCCGATCAGCGTCCCGAGCAGGATCGACATCGGCAGGCTGACCACCAGGAGGGCCGGAAGCTGGTAGTACAGCAGCTTCAGCACCACCAGCAGGCCGAGCTGGTTCTGCAGTGCTTCCCGGGCCACCTCGAAGAGAATGTTGGTGAGCAGCAGGAAGATGTAGAGGCTCAGGCTGAGGAGTGTCGGCGGCAGGATCTCCCGCAGGACATAGCGATCGAGACGCAGCATGGCCTGATCATCATAGCGCGGGCCGGAAGAGGTGACGACGGTCTCGCCGGCCGGTCTGTGGTGGGGTGGCCGCCGGCCGCAAGCGGTGCCGGTGCGCAGGAGAAGGGGTGCCGGAAGAAGGCGCGCCCATGGCCGACACAGCGTCCGATAACAGATATTATGTCAACTTAGCTAGCAAGGACGCGTTCATATCCAACAACGCCGCGCGTGCACATCCGGAGCGCGACCGAACCCGTGGCAGAATGC